>CAZULK010000180.1:0-5070 GCA_964621225.1 uncultured Melioribacteraceae bacterium
GAACGAATTGAAAAATATTGAAAAAGAGATATAAAAACGGAGTTAAAATGAAAATGAACAAACAACTTTTATTGCCATTAATAATTTTTCTAATAGTGATATTCGGATGGATATTAGTAACACCCGAACCGGATATTGTTCAACCGATTCAATATAATCATAAAAAGCATATTGAAGACGCCGAATTAGACTGTACCGATTGCCATATATATGTTGAGAGCAATGCGAAAGCAACCATTCCAAATATTGAAATCTGTTCTAATTGTCATTCGGACGAACCGATGACAGACTCACCGGAAGAGGAAAAACTTTTGAGCTATATAGAAAAGGGAGAAAAAATTCCTTGGGTACAGATTTATTCCGTACCCGACCATGTTTACTTTTCACATAGAAGACATGTAACCATTGGCAATTTGGAATGCAAAACATGTCACGGTAATGTACCGGAGTTAATAAAGCCGGCGCCCCATCAACTGATACAAATTTCCATGAATAATTGTATCGATTGCCATAGGGAAAAAGGAATTGAAAGAGATTGCATAGGATGCCATAATTAAAGGAGCACAAAATTGAGAATTGACAGAAGAAATTTTCTAAGACTGTTCGGAACCGCAGTTGGAGGAATAACTTTGGCCTCCACCGGTTTAAGTCAAACATTCGAAGTTCCGGAAAAATTACTGAAAAATCTTAAAACCGGTCCGGGTATTGTAACTTGGAAATCCACTATTTGCGGTATGTGCAATGCAGGATGCGGATTGAAAATAAAAACAGTGGACGGATTGCCCGTGTATGTTAAGGGGAACCCAACCTACCCGGTTAATTCCGGAGGAGTATGCCCTGCAGCCCACGGAGCATTGGAAGTACTTTATCATCCGGAAAGATTGACTCAACCACTGAGAAGAATCGGTATAGCAGGAGAAAATAAATTTATCCCGGTTAGTTGGGAAGAAGCATTAAATGAAATTATTTCTCGACTCAAAAAACTTAGAGCGGAAGACAACCCCGAAAGATTAGCCATAATAACAAATAATGATAATGATATCAGTAATTTGGTGATAAATAAATTTGCATATGCTTTCGGAACTCCCAATTACTTTAACTTTTCATATAATTCTAACAACACTCAGGCTAATTACTTGCAAACAGGAGTTAACTCCGAATTCGACATTGATATTTCAAAAGCACAAGTAATATTGACATTGGAAGCCGATATCCTTGGTACCGATCTTTCGCCTGTATATTTCACAAAACAATTTTCATCCATTAAAGAAGAATCGGAAGGCAGGGTTAGATTTATTCATGTAGGATCACATTTGAATCTTACGGGAATGTCGGCAAATCAATTTGTACCGATAAAACACGAAACTGTTTCTGCATTTGCATTGGGTTTGGCATTCGTACTAATTAAAGAGGATTTAATCGATAACGAATTTATTAAAAAATATTCATTCGGATTCGAAAAATGGCAAGATAAAAACGGAAAGGTTCACGAAGGATTCAAAGATTATATTTTGAAAAATTATTACCCCGAAAAGGTATCCAAAATAACTTCCGTTCCTTCATCAACAATAATCTATATTGCTCGCTTATTGGGTAACAACAAGCCTTCCATTGCCATTGGAGGCAATTCACTTGGCGAAAGCACCCATGGAGTTTATACGCATATGGCAGTTAATGCATTGAATGCTTTACTGGGTAATTTTAGTTTAAAAAACGGATTAATCCACTTCCCGAATCCGGAAAAATTCGATCCTCCTAAAGTTGACGAAAAGGCAAAAAAAGGACTGGAAAGAATGAGAGTAGATTCGAATGTCGATACACCATTTAATTTTTCCGGGTTTTCAATTTCCGATTTTGCCAATAATATCAATCGGAATACACATTACCCGATTGAAGCATTGTTCTTAGTTAAATCCAATCCGGTGTTTCAATCGATTAATAAAAGAGCATTAACCGACGCACTGAAGAAAATTCCGTTCGTTGTTAGTTTCGATTCTTTTTTAAACGAAACTAATGTTTTTGCAGATTATATTCTACCAATTGATACATTCCTCGAAGAATGGAATATAATTTCCGAAAGTCCCGGAATCCCATTCACTCATGCCGGAGTTCGTCAGCCGGTAGTTGATAGATTTCATGACACGAAATCCGTTACCGAATTATTTGGAATCATTTCCAAAGGCTTAGGCAATAAATTTTCAAATCTGTTCGATTCTAACAGCCCGAAGGAAATAGTCCAAGAAGAATTTCGCAAAATATATTCATCCGGGAAAGGAGCGATAACAAGAGAAAAAGTTTCCGGACAATGGCTTAATTTCATAAAATCCAGAGGATGGCATATCGGCAGATATGAATCGTTTGATGATTTTTGGAAACAATTGCTAAACTACGGAGGATGGTGGAACCCGGAACATAATTCATTTAAGAATAATAGTTCTTTCAGAACTCCTACAGGCAAGTTTGAGTTTTATTCCCGTCTATTGGAAGAGGAAGCCGGAAAACTAAATGATAAAAATTTAGAGAAATTAAACATCTATGCAAAGGGAGATCTTCTCTTTTTACCGCATTTCGAAAGCCAGGAAGACGGCACTGGTTCACTCCAATTGGTTTTATTCAGGAATAATGTCAACAAAGACGGGTCTCTGTCTAATATTCCACTACTCCAGGAGTTATTTGGATTGGGTATAAAACACTATTGGGACACTTGGGTGGAAATGAACAAAATCACATCATTAAAATATGGATTGAATGAAAATGACGATGTAATTATTTCATCGGAATATGGAAGTATAAAAGCAAAGGTAAAAATAATAAGATCTATGCCGGACAATACGGTTGCCGTACCTATTGGTCAAGGTCATACGAATTTTGGCAAATATGCAAACGGATTCGGAGCCGATCCGACTACTCTTTTGAAAGATCGTTTCGATATTTTCAGCGGAAAACAAGCACTTCAGTCCGGATATGTAAATATTTCAAAAACTGAACAAGGAGCCTAATATGCCGAAATGGGGAATGGTAATCGATTTGGATAAATGCACCGGTTGCGGTGCATGCACCTCTGCCTGCAAGTTGGAAAACAATATTGCTATTGTAGATCCGAAAGAAGCAAACAAAGGTAGAGTAATGTTTTGGATGGATATGATGTCCAAGGATTATGGCGATTATCCCGATATAAAGACAAAAAGAATTCCGAAATCATGCTACCATTGCGATAATCCTCCATGTACAAAAGTTTGCCCGGTTCATGCAACTTATAAAAACGAAGAAGGATTAGTGGGACAAGTTTACCATAGATGTATAGGATGTAGGTATTGCATGGCAGCGTGTCCGTATACCGCGAAAGTATTCAATTGGTTCGAGCCAGTTTGGGAGGGAGATTTCGATAAATGCCATAATCCGGATGTTTCTCTTAGAATGAAAGGAGTAGTAGAAAAATGTTCCTTTTGTGCCCACCGATTGATAAGAGTTAAGGAAGATGCGGCTGCGGAAGAAAGAGAACTTGCAGATGGTGATTATACAACCGCATGTCAGGAAAATTGTCCTGCCGATGCAATTTATTTTGGCGATTTGGAAGATAAAAATAGCAAAGTATACAAAATGGCAAATAGTCCTCGTGCCCAAAGGATGATGGAAGACCTGGGAACAGAACCGAAAGTAATATATCTGGCTTATAGGGAGTAATTATGGAAAATAATAAGAATAATTTAGACGAAGCCTTATACAAACCTATTTACGAAACAGGCAAAGGTTTTTACTTCACCGTAACTTTTTTCTCTATTATACTTATATGGGCAATCATTATGTTCATACGCCAAGTCTATTTCGGTTTGGGAGTTACGGGAATGAACCAACCGGTAAGTTGGGGCTTTTATATCGTTAATTTCGTTTTCTTCATAGGTATAAGTCACGCCGGGACACTCATTTCCGCAATATTAAGATTATCCAAAGCAGAATGGAGAAGACCCATCACGAGAATGGCTGAAGTTATTACGGCAATTGTTCTTGCGATAGGAGGTTTGCATCCGATAATCGACTTGGGAAGACCAGACAGGGTTCTGAATGTGTTCACCGCAGGCAGACTCCAGTCTCCCCTATTGTGGGATGTAACATCCATCACAGCATATTTCACTGCAAGCACAGTGTATTTATATTTACCTATGATTCCCGATATTGCTAAATTAAGAGACAGAGGAGGAAAATTAACATGGTTCTACAATTTCCTCTCATGGGGATGGCATGGCACTCCGAAACAAAAAAAGGTTTTAGAAAGAGCAATTAATATTCTGATGGTAATGGTAATCCCAATTGCTATTTCAGTTCATACGGTAATATCCTATATTTTTTCGATGACACTTCAACCCGGATGGCACAGTACAATATTTGGTCCTTATTTTGTAGTAGGTGCAATTTTTTCCGGTATTGCTGCACTAATTATTGTTATGATTGCATTCCGCAAAGTTTTTCATCTTGAAAACTATTTGAAAGAAATTCACTTCAAATATCTTGGGACACTTTTGCTCATAATGTCTCTTCTTTGGTTTTATTTCACCTTTTCTGAATACCTTACCGGTGTTTTCGGTTCGGAACCGAACGAAATGAAAACCATTATGTATAAGTTTACCGGACCATTTTGGCCTTATTTTTGGGGAATGGTATTGTGCAATTTTATTATACCGGTTGTAATATTAAGTTTTAAACGGTTTAAAAAAATCGGAGGTATACTCATAGCTTCCATTACGGTGGTAATCGGGATGTGGCTGGAAAGATTGATAATTGTCGTTCCATCCCTTGCAAATCCACGTTTACCAATCCCGCAAGGGATTTATATTCCAACTGTAACTGAATGGGCAATTTTTGCAGGAGGTGTTTCCGCTTTCGTACTTGGATATACACTCTTTTCTAAATTCTTTCCCCTTATTTCAATTTGGGAAATTGAGGAAGGAAGAGTGGAAATCAAAGAAGTTGAGGAAAGAATTCACAGTTATATGCCAGACGTAAATTAATCAGAGGTAATCATGAACAGGAGAATAAAAGAATATATAAAAAGGCCTATATTTTTAGCTCAAA
>CAZULK010000181.1:0-5048 GCA_964621225.1 uncultured Melioribacteraceae bacterium
CTTTTTGCACTCCGCAAAAAAAGCATGAACATAAATTAATTGACGTAAAAACTTTCTTTAAGAATCCGGAAAGCAGTAGATACAAAATTTCTCCCTCCGGAAATTATATTTCATTTCTCAAGCCTTACAAGAATAGAATGAATATCTTCGTTCGTTCCACAGAAAAAGATTCGGCACACAGAATTACCGATGCAAAATTGCGGGATATAAAATTCTATACGTGGATTGACGACGATAATTTAATTTATGCTTACGATAGTACCGGAGAAGAAAATTACCATTTAATTATTGTAAGCAGAGACGGCAAAACGACCAAGGACATAACCCCCTTTGAAGATACAAGGGCTATCTTTATTGAAAAAGATAAATTGAAAGAGAATTCCATTCTCGTTGCAATGAACATCAGGGACAAATCCTTTTTCGATATTTACAGAATGGATTTAAATAGCGGTAAATATAAATTGGTGCAAAAAAACCCGGGAAATGTTTCCAGTTGGGTATTGGATAACGATGGAGTTGTAAGAGTAGCAGTTCAACAGCAAGGCGTAGTTCAAAATATTCTCTACCGTTCAAACAGAAAATTAAAATTCAAACCGCTAATCCAGACTGATTTCAAAAACGAATTCATGCCGATAAATTTTTCTGAAGACAATAAATTCATATATGCTATTTCAAATCTCGGAAGAGACAAAAGCGCATTGATAAAATTCGATCCGGAAAAAAAGGTTGAAGCGGAAGAAATCTTCTCCCACCCGGAAGTTGACGTTTCGGATGCAATCTTTTCCAGAAAGAACAACAAACTTATCGGAGTAAGTTATACAACATGGAAAAGAAATTATAAATTCTTCGATAAGAAATGGATGGAAATCGATAAATTGATTAAATCCAAATTGGGCAAAGATTCCTATTCTATTGCTTCCCGCGACACTTCCGAAACAAAAATATTAATCAGATCTTATTCCGATAAATCGATGGGTGCTTATTACCTGCTTGATACTCAAAAGAATTCATTCGAAAAAATTGCGGATATAAGTCCTTGGCTTAAACCGGAATACATGGCTAAGGTTGAGAATATAAGATTTAAATCGAGGGATAGTTTATTGATAAACGGCTATTTAACTCTGCCGCCGGGAATAGAACCAAAGAATCTTCCCGTGGTTGTTTATATTCACGGAGGACCTTGGACGAGAGTGAAATGGGGATTCGATTATGTAAGCCAATTTTTGGCAAACCGCGGATATGCAGTTTTGAATGTTAATTACAGAGGATCAACCGGATACGGAAAAAAATTCTTCCAAGCCGGATTTAAAGAATGGGGCGGGAAAATGTTGGATGATGTGAATGACGGAACAAAATGGTTGCTGGAACAGAAAATTGCAGACCCCAATAGAATAGCCGTCTTCGGTTTCTCGTTCGGAGGATATTCTTCTTTAATGGCTTTGGCTAAAAATCCCGAACTCTATTCCTGCGGCATCGATTATTCAGGAATTATTAGCGTTGAAAGTTTGTTTGAATCTATACCTTCGTATTACACTCCGTTTCTCGAAATGATGTATGAGATGATCGGCAACCCAAAAACCGAATTTGAGATGTTAAAAAAGATTTCACCCTTATATTTAACAGATAAAATCAATAAGCCGGTAATGATAATTCACGGAAAGAGGGATAATAGAGTGAAGTATGATGACGTGGTTAAGTTTGTTTCAAAGCTTAAAAAAAACGGTGCCGAAGTTGAATTTATTGTGAAGGATGATGAAGGTCATTCGTTCATGAATGAAGAAAATAGAATAGAGTTATTCCGGAAAATTGAATCGTTTTTAGCAAAACATCTGGCTCATTCCGAATTCAATTGATTTATTCCACGTAAACGGCAGTTCCGTAAACCAAAATTTCCGCTGCGTTGGCCATTATATAACTTGTTGAAAAGCGTACATTAATAATTGCATTTGCTCCCAATTCCTTAGCTTCGGCAAGCATTCTATCCATTGCTTGTTCTCTCGATTCGGCAAGTAGTTTTGTATATTCTTCTATTTCCCCACCAAGAATATTTTTAAAAAGAGCAACAATGTCCCTTCCAATATTCCTTGCCCTGATAGTATTGCCTTGTACAATACCGAATGTCTTTTTGATCTCTTTTCCCGCAATGGTAGGAGCTGTAGTTATTATCATCTTTGAATCTCCTTGTATTTATCACGTTTCGCTTTGAAAATCTTTTCTCTGATCAACGAAACAATCAAAATTACAAAACCAACGGCTAAAATTAAAACACCGAATTTCATTATTGGAGATATCGAATTGTCTTCCAAAAACTTTTGCAAGGACTCTATTATGCTATAGCTGAGAACTATGATAGCACCGATGGAAATGATAATCCATGCCAAGCCCCTTTCAATCCTGTTGTATATTCCCAACCAATAAGCATCCCATACTTCCGCTTCGGGATTTTTGAGTTTCATTTTCTTCAATGCCTCCGATACTTTTTTTTGATCTTCAAATTCCTTTTTTAATTCGGGATTGTTCGAGATCATTTTTTCAAATTCTTCCTTTTCTTCAGCTGTTATTTCGCCGGAGAGATACCTTTCATTCAAATAGATAAATCTTTCGTTCATAACTCGACCCCCTCTAATTTTGCGGCGAGTTTCTTTCTTGCATAGAATAAGCGCGACATTACGGTACCCTCGGGTATATTCAGCATTTCGGATATCTCTTTATAAGAATGATTTTGAAATTCCCTCAGCACTATTATCTCTCTATCTTCCTCATCAAGTTCATCAAGAGCTTTTTTAATTATTTCACTTCTTTGATTACTTTCAGCCTCTTCTGCCGGATTGGAGTATACATTCGGGTCAGATTTTTCGAATACATTTTCCAGCGAAACAAATTTTTTGTTATCCCGGATAAAATTAAAACATAAATTTCTGAGTATTGTATAGTACCAAGTGAAGAAATTTTTAGACTTGTCGAATTTTTTGAAATTCTTGTATGCTTTTACAAATGCTTGTTGCGATAACTCCACGGCATCGTCGTGTGAACCCAAAATGCCAAGGGCTGCGTAGTATCCCCTGCGCATATTCTTTTTCACTATCATTTCGAACTCTTCTTTTTCTTTTCTGCTAAGTTTCATAATGCTATGTAGTTAATACACACCAAACAAAATTTTATTCAACGGAATTAAAATAAAAAATTATTCCTTGGCAGAAAATTATTTATTTTGCGTGTTTCAAAAATTGATTGTGAGAAAATGAAAGAATTTAAGTACGGATTGTTTTCCAGGTTTGTTTACAGATACGCTAATTTAATTATTACATCCATGTTGCTCGTTACCGGCCTGATTGCTTTGGGAGGAGTGTTCAAAGATTGGAAGTATATTCTTCCTCTATTGGTACATATCATTTTGATATACGTTGTAAACAGATATTACATGAACATATACCGTCATTTTCCTTTTACCATAAAAGCGGACAACGAGAAAATGATTTGTACCGATTTTATGAATCGAAGAAAATCATTCGAAATTTACCATTCCGATATTGTGAAAATATATGGTGGTATTTTCTCGGGCAATGCAATGAAACCGGTATATCTGGAAACCACGGACGGAAAAAAGATTGGATTAAATCAGCATTTAAAAGATTTTAATAAGCTTATCACTATTATTCTTAGTAATGTTCCTAATGATCTTTATCAGGAAATATTGAAGAAAATGAAGGAACTGGAACCACCGGAAAGCATTAAAAAAGCCCGCCAAAAGCGGGCTTCCAAAAAGAAATAAAATTATTTCTTAGGTGGATAAACTGCGTCTTGTGCAGTTTTCGATACTTTGAATTTTACAACTTTTTTGCTAGGAATTACAATTGTTTCACCAGTAGCAGGGTTGCGGCCTTTTCTTTTTTTACGAGTAGCAACATAAAGTTTTCCAAGACCAGGAACGGTGAAACCGGTTTTAGCTTGTTTGTAAGCGAGCGCAACAAATTCATTCAAGAAATCGCCGGCTGCTTTTTTTGTTACACCAAGTTTTTTCGAAAGATGATCAACTATGTCACCTTTTGTCATTGGTTTTTTAGCCATAGGTTTTACCCCTATATTTGTTAGTGTTTATTAGTTATGTGAAAAAATACTTGTGTAAAATAAATTATTTTTTAATTATATCAAATAGTTTATAAAAATTTTTTTGATTTATCTATTGCTTGATATATCCGCCAATAAAGAAGATTCTCATACCGGTGTCGCGATTTCTCCGGTATATTTACTCAATTTGACATACGTTTCCAATGAAATAATTATTGCTTATTTTTATTTGTTCGAATTAAGGGAATTATGAAAATAAAATTTATCTTCGTTTTACTGACATTAACTTTTTCGTTGACCAAAACAGTTTGGGCACAAAACTCCGATATTCCGGACTCTGTTTCAGTGTTCGATTCAACTGCAGTAATAAAGGTTGATACGCTGAAACCAATTTTTCCCCATAGACAATTATCCGGTAGCTTTGTTGATTTCACTATATCAAAACACGGACTGAACTACACGGATTACATTCACTTCGGAGATTGGTTCTATCACCTACCGGGAGGTTATTTGCAGAATCTGGGAGTAATGGGATTCCCCAATGAAGTCAATCTTGGAACAGATGGAAATTCAGATATTGGTATAGTTTACGACGGTGTTGATTTTTCAGATAGATTAGGCGGCGGACTTATGCCCTACTCCGTTCGTTCCGAACTGATAGACACTTTACAACTATTGAACAATTCTTCCTCAATAATTTTTGGCAATGGATTAAATAATGATGCCCTTTATTTAATTCCAAAAGACAAAATAGAAATAAAACCATTGACACGTATAAGATATTATCAAGCCCCGAATGATGAGGGGTATATAGATGCACAATTCAATTTGCTGCCCTATAAAAGATTAAGTATTTCGCTGGGAGTTACCAACCGAAGTGTAAGCAGCGATTATTCAAATTCAGAGTATGGTCAATGGCTGGGTTCGATTAGCGCAAGATATATGCCGAGTAATGAAATTAATTTTATTCTTAATTATCA
>CAZULK010000182.1:0-5035 GCA_964621225.1 uncultured Melioribacteraceae bacterium
CTTGTTCTCGGGGCTATCGGAATATTTGTTTATGTAGGTGCGGAAGTAGCGATAGGAAGTTTTTTGGTTAACTTTTTAAGTGAAAAATATATTGCTGGATTTACTGAATCCCAGGCCGGTAAATTTGTAGCGTTTTACTGGGGCGGCGCAATGGTAGGAAGATTTATCGGTTCCGGAGTCCTTCGTAAAGTTTCTCCGGGGAAAGTACTTGGTACGAATGCGCTTGTTGCAGCTCTTTTGGTATTGATGACAATGATCTTTAGCGGACATATTGCAATGTGGACAATCTTACTTGTTGGTTTATTCAACAGTATTATGTTCCCGACTATCTTTACACTTGGCGTGAAAGGATTAGGAAAACATACAAAACAAGGATCCGGGATATTAATTATGGCAATTGTGGGTGGTGCTATTATTCCCGTACTTCAAGGCGCACTTGCAGATACGATTGGAATTCATCATGCGTTTATTTTACCGTTGATTTGTTATTTGTACATTGCATATTATGGTTACATTGGTTCTAAACCGGAATTCGAGAAATAATGGAGAAAAAATTGAGTAGGAAATTAACATTAGGAATTGATATAGGCGGTACTAATACCGCCTTTGGTTTGATTGACAGGGATGGAAATATAGTTATCAAAAATTCGGTTGAAACGAATTCTCATTTACCTATAATTGAACTTTTCGATAAAATAGGTGTCACCGTAAATAATTATTTGAATAGTTCGGATGATGAACTAATTGCAATAGGAGTTGGTGCTCCTAATGCGAATTACTACACTAAAAAAATAGAAAATCCCCCTAATCTTGGTTGGGATGTAGTGGACGTTGAGAAGGAGATGTCTTCAATATTTCCCCAACCGGTTTTTATTACAAATGATGCAAATGCTGCGGCAATTGGAGAAATGATATTCGGTGCAGCAAAAGGAATGAAGAATTTTGTTGAAATTACTTTGGGCACCGGTTTGGGAAGCGGAATTGTGGTGGATGGAAACTTAGTTTACGGTGTTACCGGTTCGGCCGCCGAACTTGGTCATGTTATAATCAAAAAAAATGGTCGAAAATGCGGTTGCGGAAGAAGGGGATGTTTGGAAACTTACGTTTCTGCCACCGGTATTAAAAGAACCGTAATGGATTTACTGGCAACTGAATCAATTCCTTCCGAATTAAGAAGAGTTAACTATGAAGATCTGACCGCAAAATATATTTATGACAGAGCCAAGGAGGGAGATCCCATTGCCTTAAAAGCTTTTGATTTTACCGCTGAGATTCTCGGACGGGAACTTGCTAATGCTGCGGCTTATCTGAGTCCTGAAGCATTTATATTGTTCGGAGGTTTATCAAATTCCGGTGGATTATTAATGGAGCCCCTTCAAAAATATTTTGATGAATTTTTGTTCACTCCATTTAAGGAGAGTATCAAAATTATACGAAGCGGTCTTTCTGAAGCCGATGCAGCAATTTTGGGTGCTTCTGCATTGGCATGGAAAGAATTTGAAAAATTAGATTATGAATTAGATATAAATGTATAAAAAAACATTTGTTTTTATATATTTATTAATACTAGGTGTTTTATCGACATCTTGTTCGGAAGATTCGCCTTCCCAAAACACACAAAATGTTACCGCTGATTCATTAAGTCTCCCGGGTTGGGATTTGGTGTGGCATGATGAATTCAATTATACCGGCAAACCTGACCCGAATAAATGGGACTATGATATTGGAGATAATGGATGGGGAAACAATGAACTTCAATATTATACTGATGACAGTGTTAATGTAAGAGTCGAAGATAATAAACTGATATTGGAAGCTCATTACTATCCTGATTTATCAATAAAATACACTTCTGCCAGAATCGTTAGTAGAAATAAAGGTGATTGGCTTTACGGAAGGATTGAAGTTAAGGCAATTCTTCCCGGTGGAAGGGGCACATGGCCAGCTATATGGATGTTACCAACCGATTGGGTTTATGGCGGATGGCCGATGAGCGGAGAGATTGATATTATGGAACACGTCGGTTATGATCCCAACGTTATTCATGGTTCTGTACACACGCAGAAATATAACCATAAAATCGGGACTCAAAAAAGTAAGCAGATAAAAGTACCTACTGCTTTAAGCGCTTTTCATGTTTATGCTATCGAATGGGATGCTGATAAAATAGATTTTTATGTAGATGAGAATAAATATTTCACTTTTAGTAATGAGCACAAAACTTTTGAGGAATGGCCATTTGACCAAAGATTTCATTTGATAATGAACATTGCAATCGGAGGTAATTGGGGAGGTGCTCAAGGGATTGACAATTCTGTTTTCCCTCAAAAGATGCTTGTTGATTACGTAAGAGTCTATAAGAAAAAGTAATTTAGTATATTGCGGTTATAAATAAAGTGCTATTATGGAAAATAACTCAAACAAAAATTGGTTCATTGCTATTGGTGGAGTATTTTTAGTCCTCTTAATTTTATTAATCATTCCTTTTAAGATTAATAAATCCATTACCTTCTTTGGCAAAATATTACCTGCGGAAACTTTCACGGTATTCTATGATTCCGACGGTAGATTAGTTCAAAAATATTATTCAAACAAAAATGATTCCGTAAGTATTAAGTTTTTAACTTTCGACCGTGGAGACAATTTTTCAATTAGATCTTTATTCAATTCCAAAACCTTAAAAATTAACGATACACTTTTTGAGATTAGTTCGTTTAACTTGGAAGAACAACTGATTGACAAAGAAAATGAACTTAATAATTTAATTGCATACCGGAAAACTTTGGAAGCAGGGGATAAGCCTGAAAAACTTAATGAAATTAAATCTGAGATAGCTTCTCTTAAAGTAGAATTGGAAAATAAAGAAAGAATACTTTCCCGTGCCGATTCCTTAGTAAAAAAGGGACTGATTTCCGTTCAAGATTACCAATCGTTGGAAACGGAAGTTGGAATAGTAAAAGAACGAATTAAATCTTTGGAGTCGAGATATCAATATTTTAAGACCGGTGCAAGATTAGCGGATATTCAATCCGTAGATGTTCAAATTGAATCAATTAAAAAAGAAATTGAATTATTTAAATCTAAAAAAGATTATTATACAATTAAAAATCCATTCAAACATGCACTTAAATCGGATGTCTTCGGGAGCGATACTTTAATTAGTTTATTTGTTCCGGATGAATATGTAATTGTATTTCCTCTACTTACAAAGTTTGTTTCTTCGATTCATCGGGGTGAAAATTATGAGTTTATTGCAACGGAAACGGCAGATACTCTGAATTGTAAAATCAATAGAATTGATAAAAAGATCTCCAAAATCAACAATAGAGAAGTTGTTTTAATCTCTGCATTTACATCCGGAAGTAATTTGAACTTCAGACCGGGACAGATTGTTGAATTTGAAACTTTGATTGGAAAGCAAAGTTTATTCGACTTGATAATGGAAAATATAAATTAGATGAAAAAGCAGCCTAGATACGAATATAAATATCTGATCCCCGTAAATATATTTGAACGGGTCAAAAGCAGTATGATGCCGTTCTTGAGGTTGGATAAATTTGCCGAAGAGGTTACAAACAATATTTATACTGTTCGAAGCATTTATTATGACACTGTTAATCTTGAAGCTTATTTCGAAAAAATTGACGGAATAAGAAAGAGAAAAAAAATCCGGATTAGGGGATATAACCAGCAAACAGATGATTCTGTTGTTTTTGTGGAGATAAAAAGAAAATATGAAAATCTTATACTAAAGAATAGAGCAGGGATATATTACAAGGATATTGAAAAATTTTTGATCACCGGCGACATAAAAAAATACGTTGTGTCGGATTCGGGGAGTTCATTCGGACGTGATGCATCGAGATTTTATTATAATATTAAGGTTAAATCATTAAGGCCTGTAATATTGATTACTTATGACAGGGCAGCATATCACGGCGTTCTAAACGATAAACTCAGAATTACATTTGATATGGATTTAAGAAGTAAGTTAATGCCAACAATGTCCGAATTATACGATGAAAAAAGTTTGATGCCGGCGATGAGAGATTTTGTAATATTGGAAGTTAAATTTCATGATACACTGCCTCGCTGGTTGATAAATATTATATCCCATTTTAATCTTGTTAGATTATCGGTTTCGAAATATACTATTTGTTTGGATTCACATAGATTATTTTCGACAATCAACAAGCAATTGGCATTTACAAGTGCAATTTCAGCATTTAATTAGAGAGAAATATGTTAAATGATTTTTCGAATATTGTTCAATTTTCGTTAACTATTGGTGAACTGGTCACAAATTTATCTTTTGCATTGATATGTGGTGTTTTGATCTCCATATTCTATAAGCTGACATACAGGGGAGGCGGATATACTTCCTCGTTCCTTAATTCATTGGTAATTCTTACAATGATAACATCAATAGTTATAATGGTGATTGGCAATAATCTGGCAAGAGCATTCGGACTCGTGGGAGCAATGTCCATTATCAGGTTCCGTACAGCCCTGAAAGAAACAACAGATATTATTTTTATTTTCTTCTCCTTAGCTATCGGTATGGCTGCTGGCGTCGGTCTTCACGTTGTTGCTTTGGCCGGAACTATTTTTGTCGGAATTGTATTCCTTATTTTATCCAGATTAAATATTTTGTCGCCGCGCCAAAAGGAATATTTACTACAATTCACATTCGAGGGAGACCGCGATCAAACGGAAGTGCCTTATGTACCTCTGATTTCCAAATATGCCAGAAAATATAAATTGGTGAATGTAAAATCCCTTGCTGATGAGAATACACTTGAATTATCTTATTACGTCAATTTCAAAAAGAGTTTAAATAAAGCTCAGTTCATTCAGGAATTAAAACGTATTGACGGCGTTGGGAATGTAAATATTTTCTTTGACGAGGAATATTTTTAATGCAAAAATATTTTTCAATAATATTTTTAATTTCCTCTTTAATCATTGCTCAAAATATTCAAATTAACGAAATTCTTAGTTCAAATACTTCCGGCATTATTGACGAAGACGGAGA
>CAZULK010000183.1:0-5024 GCA_964621225.1 uncultured Melioribacteraceae bacterium
GTTGGTTCAACCGATTCTGCCTACGATATTTTTCTTCAAACAATAGTATATAGATTCTATCCAATTGCTGCTTTGGTATTTGTTTTCCTTACTTCTGTTATGGGTAGGGATTTCGGACCAATGTACAAAGCCGAAAAGAGAGCAAGATTGGAAGGGATTCTTTACGAAAATGATGTGCCGGTTGACACTTCGGAAAATTTAAGTTCTAAATTCAAAATCAAAAATGCCAAATGGTGGAACGGATTTATCCCGGTATTATTCCTGATATTTGCTACCATCGCCGGTTTAATTTTTACGGGAATTCATTCACTTGAATCATCGGGAATAAAAGAGTATGGGCTTAGACAAATAATTTCAGAATCGGATTCTTTTTCATCACTTTTGTGGGCAAGTTTTGGTGCTACGGTATTAGCAGTAATCATGACCGTGACTCAAAGAATAATGTCGCTTACCAAGTCGATTACTGCTGTTAGTAAAGGATTACAATCGATGTTATTTGCTTGCGTAATTTTGGTTTTAGCTTGGTCCATTAGTTTGGTTACAAATGAATTAAGAACGGCCGATTATCTAATCTCAATTTTAAGTGATACGATTGATCCCAGATTTTTACCGGTTCTGGTTTTTATAGTTTGTGCGTTAATCAGTTTTTCAACCGGAACAAGTTGGGGCACAATGGCAATAGTAATGCCGATTGTAATTCCGTTAACAGTGAAAATCACAACGACTTTTGGAATGGATGCTGCCGATGCTCATGTTATTTTAGTGGGAGTAGTAAGTTCGGTATTAGCCGGTTCTGTTTTCGGAGATCATTGTTCGCCAATTGCGGATACAACAGTTTTGAGTTCAATTGCTTCCCACTGCAATCATATTGATCATGTTAGAACACAGTTGCCTTATGCAGTTGTTGTTGCAATAGTTTGTATGCTTCTGGGAGATATTCCAACCGCATTTGGATTTAATCCATTGCTGTCCATATTTTTAATAATACTGGTCTTGGTAGGAATTTTATTGCTGTTCGGTAAAAGATTGCCGTTGGTAAATACACAAAGCTAAATTTTATAGTTGAATATTTTGCACCTTCCGTTTTAATAGGCTTCCCAAAATTTGAATAATTCAATTTGTCAATCCTTAACGCTGATTTAATTGAATATTTCAGAAATTGAATTACTTCTCTTTTTGAAAATGTTCGTATACCTTTTCCGCTTTGCTTTTACCAATCACCCGGGATAATTCTTCCAAAGATTTATTTTTAATCTGCTTAACGCTTTTGAATTCTTTCAACAATTTTTCAGCAATTTTTTCACCAATGCCATTTATCTCGGTCAGTTCAGTTCTGATTGTTCTTTTATCCCTTCTATGTCTGTGAAAAGTGATAGCAAAACGATGAGCTTCATCTCTTACATGTTGGAGTAATTTAAGAGAAGCAGAAGTTTTGGGAATATTTTGAGCTTCCGAAATTCCCGGTAAAAAAACTTCTTCCAATCTTTTAGCCAAACCGATTATTTCAAAATCTTTTGCTCCCAGTTTTTTTAATATTTGCAGGGCACTGGAAAGTTGTCCTTTGCCGCCGTCAACCATAATCAAATCGGGGAAGGGTTCATTTTCTTCAAGCAATCTGGAGTATCTCCGTTCGATCACTTCACGCATACTGGCAAAATCGTCCGGTCCGTCTACGTCTTTGATGATGAATTTTCTGTATAAACTTTTCTTAGGTTTACCGTCAACAAAAACAACCATAGAAGCCACTGTATCTGTACCTTGCAAATTAGAAATATCGAAGCACTCGATTTTTCTGGGAAGATTTTTTAAGTGCAAATCCCGTTTCAGTGCCGAAAGGGCATAGGGAACGTTGCCGTCTTTTTTCATTCTTTGTAATTGAATTTCTTTTAGCTGAAGAATAGCATTTTGTTTGCACATATTTAGCAGAGATTTTGCTTCACTGGCTTTTTTCGGAATAATGAATTTCGGTTTGCGTTCCGCTCTTGGTTTTAACCATTCAATTAATGTCTCCGAATCGGTTGGTTCTACATCCAATAAAATTTCTTTTGGTATTTCTACAAATTCACCGTAATAAAATTTAACGATTGCGTTGTAAACGTCTTCCTCAGATTCACCAACGGCGGCGGATAATTTCAACTGTTTTTTACCAACTAATTTTCCGCTGCGGATGTTCAATATTGTAGCGGCTACATCTTTCCCCTCGATTGCAGCACTAATTATATCTTTATCCTCAAAATCATTAGTGACCACTTTTTGTTTCGATGAATAAATACTCAAATTTTCTATTCTGTCCCTAATTTCCGCTGCTTTTTCGAACTGCAATTTAGCTGCGGCGTTATTCATCTCAAATTTCAATTCTTCAATCAATTCATCGGTTTTGCCTTTTAACACTTTGGCTACTTGATCTACCATACGGTTATATTCTTTTTCCGAAATCAGTCCTTGGCATGGACCGTCGCATTTTTTGATATGATAATCGAGACAAAGCTTTATTTTGCCTTTTTCAATTACCTCATCGTCAATATAATATTTACAGCTTCTTATTTTAAAAACTTTATTGATTAACCGGAGAGATCTTTTCATGTTTTTTACATCCGTGTATGGACCGAAGTACTTTGAGCCATCCCTAACAATTTGTCTTGTAGCAAATACTTGCGGATAAGGTTCCTTGGTTATTCTAATATAGGGGTATGACTTATCATCCTTGAGGTTAACATTATAACGGGGTTTTAATTCTTTTATTAAATTATTTTCAAGAACCAAAGCTTCCACCTCAGAATCGGTGATTATCAATTCAAGGTCATCAATTTTAGACACAAGGGCTCTGGTTTTAGGATTTTCAATGTTCTTCTGAAAGTATGAACGAACTCTATTGCGCAGGTTTTTCGCTTTCCCAACGTAGATAACCTTCCCGCTTTTATCTTTATATTGATAAACTCCGGGAAGAGCTGGTACACCGTTCAATTTGTCTTTTAAAGTTTCAGTCATAAAGTTCTAAAATTATACGACTTAAATATATGAAATGTAATTTGGGAAGGAAAAAATATTCCGCATAGCCAAAAAGGCTACGCGGACTTAATATTAATCAAAAACATAATTTTTGGGAATTATTACAATTCCGGTTTCTGTAACTTTGAATCTTTTTGCGTCTTCATCAGGATCAAACCCTATTTCAGTACCGGGCGGAATATTAACATTCTTGTCAATTATTGCCCGTCTTATACGTGAATGTCTTCCCACGTTAACGTTATTGAATATGATCGAATCCGTTATGTAAGTGTAACTATTAACTCTAACATTCGGACCTATAATTGATCTTTCAACCAATCCACCGGAAATAATAGTACCGTCTGTAATTAGTGAGTTGAAAGCTCTACCAACCCTTTCGCCTTCGTGGGAAAGAGTTTTTGCCGGGGGGAATTGATACTGCATTGTCCTCAGAGGCCAATGTCTGTCGTATAAATTGAAAGTGGGATTAACATTTATTAAATCCATACTTGCAGCATAATAACTTTCTATTGTTCCAACATCCACCCAATAAGGGTCTGGTTTATTATTTTCATCTACAAATCTATATGCTTGAATATTATATTTATTTTCAATCATGTATGGGATAACGTGCTTCCCGAAGTCATTATTTTCAATCTTTTTGGCCTCCATCTCTTTCAATACGTCTTTCAGCACTTTAGCATTGAAAACGTAAATGCCCATGTTTACAAATGAATAGTCGGGTTTATCGGGAATTACCGGAGGATTGTCAGGTTTTTCGACAAACGATTGGACTTTATATTTTTCATCTACGTTTACCACTCCGAATCTTGAAGCTTGAGAAGCCGGCTGTTCGATGCAAGATATTGTTAAGTCGGCGTTATTATTAGCATGATGCAAAACCATTTTGAGATAATCCATCTTATAAATATGATCTCCGGAAAGAATTAACACCCACTGAAAATTTCCGTCATCAATCAAATTCAGGTTTTGCTGAATTGCGTTTGCAGTACCGAGATACCAATTATTACTCTGCTTTTGCTGTGGTGGGACGGTATAAATAAATTCTCCCAACGATGGATTGAAGATACTCCATGCCTCGAAAATGTGACGACTTAACGAATCGCTTTTGTATTGAGTCAGGACATAAATTTTCCTCATTCCCGAATTCAAACAATTCGAAAGTGCGAAATCAATTATCCTGTATTTCCCGCCGAAAGGCACCGCAGGTTTTGTACGTTGCTTCGTTAAAGGGGAGAGCCGTTCTCCTTGTCCGCCCGCAAGAATCATTGTAACCGTGTCGCGTAATAAAGAAGAGCCTCGGTATTGCATTGTTTGCCTCTAAATTTGTTTTTTGCAAAAATAATTATTTTTCTGCTATTTTGTGTTAAATTATTGTTATCAAATCGGTTTTTATTACTTTTTCACGGAATAATTACGATTAAACAAAAAAATAAACATAAAATAATCATTTTACTCTCAATTCTTTTTTTCGGAGGGGCCACAGCTGTTATTTTGAACCTCGATCGATTAAACTATTACTATAATTTGTTTGATTTTTTTACCACCGATTATTTTGGTGAAGAATATTCTAAAACTCACATTTTACCGGAGCAAAACTTCATAGATGTTAAAAAATATTCAATTCAACTGAATTTGGATTTCGAACAATCCGGAATTGCAGCGAAGGAAAGAATATACTTTTTCATATCGAAAGATATGGAAAAAATTCCCTTCAATTTTTATGAGAATTTGGATATTGATAATTTAAAACTTAATGATAGTCCCATTAAATTTGATAGAGAAAATGAACATTTAATCCTATTGGGCAAATTCGAAAAAGGGAATTATGATTTGCAACTGAGTTACAATGGTGAGCCGAAAAATTTGGGTCTTGGAAGTTTCAATTTTGCAGAAACTCCCCGGGGAAAGTTTTTATTTACCATAAATGAGCCTGTTTTTGCTCCGACCTGGTTTGTTTGCAACGATATTCAAAGCGACAAAGCTAAATACAACATAGCAATTGGTGCCGATTC
>CAZULK010000184.1:0-4989 GCA_964621225.1 uncultured Melioribacteraceae bacterium
TTTCCCGTCCGTCAAAAGTTTGGACGAAGTGTTGGAGGAATTGTAAATAATTGGCCAAGAAGTAATTCATCTTATCCATCATCTGAATTAAACGACCTTTTTACTCCGGAATGGGGTGCAACATCTAACCGGGCATCAAAAATTATTAATACTCGACCAATTGATTTAAAATAGTCATAATATTATATTTGAAGTCTTGAAAAAATAAAAATTAAGGAAAAAAATGGCACATCATCAGTCAGCTAAAAAAAGAATTAGACAGAATGAAAAAAGAAAGCTTAGAAATCAAGCTTCGAGATCGAGAATAAACACATTGATGAAAAAGGTGTATAAGGCTAGTACGAAAGAAGAAGCTGAAAAACTGTTGAAAGAAGCTGTTTCTTTTATCGATTCTACTGTTAGCAAAGGCAGATTACATAAAAACACTGCCGCTAGAAGAAAATCGCAATTAACAAAATTCGTTAATTCTTTAGAAGCTTAATATAATTTAGAAAATTTATTTTTAAGGAATACACCGGTTTTGGTGTATTCCTTTTTTTTGTTTATCCCAGTTTTTCAATCACTTCAATTCCTTCCGGTTCGGGAAAGTAGAATTTAACCGGAATTACATTTCCGTTGCTGTCTTCTTTCCTGTAAATTTTCTTCTTCACCAGAATTGAATGTTCAATGTGAACATCATCCTCTATTTCACATCCGAAAATATATGAAGTGCCTTTAATTACAACATTATTTCCGATCTTAACGGGAAATTCATCGCTTCCGGTGATTATTACCCCGGATTCGATTCTGCTGTTTTCTCCAATTTGAATATTTCCCTTAACAATATCATTCCAATAAATTTGCGAATTATTCCCAATCACAATCTTTTGATTTGGAAATGTTGAAAGATAAGTTCTATCCCAAATGACCACATTTTCACCGAGTTCAATATTCCCCTTCAATGTGGAGCCGCGTTTTATCTCTACGTTGTAATTCAACTTAACATTACTACCCAAATAAACGCCCTTCCCGATTTTGATGTCGAGAGGAATTCCCTTTTTGTCCATTTCAAGAATTTGCTCGACAACCTCATCGGCAATGTAAAAATCATCCGGGTTTTCAATCATCACAAGGTCTTTAATTTTATCGTAAACCAAATCCCTTGCTATTTCTTCCATTTTTTTAAGAACAGATTTGTTGTTGAACCCCATTAAAACATACTGCTTTTCGGGGGAAACCGCTCCTACTTTCAATCCGTTTTTATTAAATATCGCAATCAAATCCGTAACGTAAATTTCTCCCTGCGCATTGTCATTTTTTATTTCATAAATAAGTTTTTTCAAGGGTTTATATTTGAATGCAAACACTCCGGAATTATATTCATTGTTTTCCAACAATTCCTGTTTTGTGAATGAGTATCTTCTACCTTTATATTCAGTTTCGTATGCTTCCCCGTCCGGAATGGCAAGAATATCTTTATGTTCGATTATTTCGATAACATTTCCCTTATCTTCGGAAACATTTCCTTCAGCATCTTTTTCCGGAACACGAACAATTCTTCCGTAGTAATTATTTTCCGGTTCACCTTCGTAAATGCCGGTAAGCACCATCATATCGTCACCGGAATTCTCGAAGTCATCTTTGAATTTTCTAACTGTATCGGCATCTATTAATCCCATATCTCCCGGGAAAGCAAAAACAACGCCGTCGTAATTATCGTCTGTAATCTGTTCGATGCCCACCTGGAGTGCATGTCCTGTTCCGTTCTGTTCGGCTTGATAAGCAAAAAGTGTATTTTCCCTTTTACCGAACACCTTCATCACATTCGAAGCTTTAATTCCCACAACCAATATGGAGTTGGATTCTTCCAAACCAGCCTTGCATGCATTGTAAACCCTTTCCACGGTTGGAACTTCCCATATTTTATGTAGCATTTTTGAAGTGTGGGATTTAATTCTCTTTCCATGCCCTGCAGCCATAATTACTGCGGTATATTTTTTATTCGAATCGAAGTCTGCAGACAATTCTTGTTGCAAACTCAGTATCTCTTCGTTTCTATTCATAACCTCCCCGGTTAAACTATTTATTAAAATAATTCATTTATTACTTAAAGTTAACAATTATTATTATTTTTGAATAGTAGAGAGGAAAAATTATGAACAGTATCCGCAAAATTCTTTTTCTTTTAATTGTTTCGGTTTCCATTTCTTTTGCCCAAAAGAGTGGTTATGGATTTGGAGTAATGATTGGAGAGCCTACCGGAATTTCTGCTAAGTACTGGTTCGACACAGAAACTGCTGTTTCAGGCGGATTGGCCTATTCAATTTTGTCCGGGAATTCAAAAGTATCATTGCATGCCGACTATATCTACCACTTGCCGGGAATAATAGATTTCAAGAATGAGGAAATTCCCTTTTACTATGGTTTCGGTTTCCGGTTAAGAACCGGAGGTTCTTCTTCACTTGGAGTAAGAGGAGTTACGGGATTCGTTTGGCAAAGGAATGATTATCCGGTAGATATTTTCCTGGAAGCTGCCCCGGTATTTTTGCTTTTACCCGAAACCAAACTTGAAGTTGATTTTGCCTTAGGCGCGAGATATTATTTCAAATAAATATCCTGTTTTTAATCACTTTTACTATATTGCAAATCATTTTATAAATCAATTACGGAAACCAAACATGAAAAAAAATCTTTCTTTTAGATTCTTAACCATTACGGTAATTTTATTTGTCTTCGGTGCTTTCACGTCTATACCCGAAGAGGGAATGTATCCTTTAACCGATATTCCCAAAGATGCACTCGTTGAAGCCGGATTAAAAATTAGTCCCGATGATATTTACAACCCGAATGGCATAAGCTTGATAGATGCTTTGGTGAATATCAGCGGATGTACCGGCTCATTTGTTTCGGAAGATGGTTTAATAATTACCAATCATCATTGTGCATTCAGAGCGATAAATAATGCCAGCACGCCGGAGCATAATTATTTGGAAGAAGGGTTCTTAGCCGAAAGCAGGGAAAAAGAAATTCCCTCGCCAGGTTATACGGTAAGAATTACCGAATCTTACGAAGATGTATCGGATAAAATATTGAATGCGGTGGAAGGCATTGATGATCTGAAGGAAAGAGGCAAAAAAATTTCCGAGCAAATTAGAAAGATAGAAGAAGAAGCTTCTGATAAAGAGAATTCGATAGTGGCAAAAGTTTCCGAGATGTTCGTCGGGGAAACTTATGTATTGTTCAAATATCGAATTATTAAAGATGTCCGTTTGGTTTATGCTCCTCCCAGATCCATCGGGGAATTTGGAGGAGAGACTGATAATTGGATTTGGCCACGCCACACCGGTGACTTCTCGTTTATGAGAGCATATGTTGCTCCGGACGGCAGTGCGGCTGAATATTCGGAAGAAAATGTTCCGTATCATCCCAAGAAATATTTGAAAGTTAATGCCAACGGCGTGGATGAGGGAGACTTCGTTTTTATTCTCGGTTATCCCGGAAGAACTTATCGCCACAGACCGGCAAGCTTTGTAGAGTATCAATTAAAATATCAACTTCCTTTCATTTCTGAACTATACGAATGGATGATAGATAAATATGAAGGAATGAGCAAGGGAAATGTGGAACTCGAATTGAAATATGCTTCCACTATTAAAGGTCTTGCCAATGTGATGAAAAACTACAAAGGAAAACTTATCGGTTTGAAGAGAACCAATTTGATTGATAAGAAAAGGGAGGAAGAAAAACAACTTCAAGAATTTATTCTTAACGATGATGTGCTTAAAGAGAAATATGGAAATCTCTTGAAGGACATCAATTCATTGTACGATGAAATATTTGATATTGCCGAAGCTAATCTCTGGTTCTCCAGACTTTATCGTTTCTCACCGATTGTTATGGCTGCGGATTTTATTTTGAAACATGAGGATAAATTGAGGGAAGACCCCAAATATAAAGAGTCTGAGGAATTTCAGAAGGAATATAACAGGGTTAAATTTGCTCTGAATAATTTGAACGACAATTTCGAAAATGAATTTTTGAAATATATGTTCAACAAGGCAAAGACCTTCACCAACGGTTCTAAAATTGATGCATTAACAGGAAAAGATATCGATTATCTTGTTGATACTGTGATAACAAGAACAACTTATACAAATCCGGATGTGTTTAAAACATTATTCGACAAAGAATCAAATTACATTGTATCGGACGATGACGAACTTCTCGGTTTTGTCCGTGCTCTTTCTGCACAAAAAAATGAAGTGCAGGAAAAGTTCTCTATGTTGAATGCTAAATCGAACGAGCTTTTAACCGAATTGAACGAGGTTAAAAAGTTATGGAAAAAGACTAATTTTATTCCGGATGCAAATAGAACACTCCGTTTAACTTACGGTTATATCAAAGGTTATACGCCAGCAGACGCAGTTTATTATAAACCAATTACCACTATTGACGGGGTTATTGATAAAAGCTATTTGGGTGGTGAATATAAAATACCACCTAAATTGAAAGAGCTTTATGACAAAAAAGATTTTGGCAGATTTTATGATAAAGACCTGAATAACTTGCCTGTATGTATTTTGTATAATATGGATACAACCGGCGGTAATTCCGGTAGTCCGATAATGAATGCTTATGGAGAATTAATCGGAGTTAATTTCGATAGAGCATTCGAAGCCACAATCAACGATTTTGCTTGGAATGAATCATATAGTCGTTCCATAGGTGTAGACATCCGTTATGTGCTTTGGATTATGAGTAAATTTAGCGGAGCCAATAACTTATTGAATGAAATGGGAGTTGAACTTTAATTATTGCTATGGAAATGAGTATCCGGGAAATATTCGACAGTCAAGTAAATTCAAAAAATGGCATAGCCAACAAGCCGTTGGCTGAACGAAAGAAACTGTTGAAGCAATTATTGAATTCTGTGTTGAAAAATAAATACAGAATTTCCGATGCAATTTATAAGGATTTCCGGAAACCGGTAGAAGAAAGCAGAATCACGGA
>CAZULK010000185.1:0-4986 GCA_964621225.1 uncultured Melioribacteraceae bacterium
AATTATATTGGACGAAACTTATTACGATTGGGATTCAGTTTCGATTACATACCAAGACATGGCAGATGATTCATTATACGATTTAGCTTTTAAGAATTTTAAAATGAGTGCTGATAATGATTATATCTATTTCTATTTGGAATTAAATAAACAGATGCTGCTTCAGGGGAATAACGGAATAACCCTCTATATTGATTCGGATAATAACAGCGCAACCGGGAAAATCGTTGATGGAATTGGTGCTGAAATAGAATATTTCTTTGGAGAAAGATTCGGTTATTATTATTCCGCATCCGGCTCAACAAAAATATGGCACAGTGATATTGGGTTAATCACTATGCCAACAGTTTCTTCGGATAGGTTTGAGATTCTTTTGAACAGAAATTCGCAAGTGAATACAGAAACAATTTTTACTGCGGATACAATCTCGATTATCATAAAAGACGTAGATAATGGAGATCGAATTCCGAATGAACCCGATAGACTGACCGTAGAATTGCCGGTAAAACAAACAGTTCAATTTCCATTTACGTTAAAAAAAGATTTATCGAGCTTTCGAGTTGTTACATTCAATGTTTTGCGTGATAATCTTTTTGAACCTTCGTTGAAAGAAAGTTTTTCAAGAATTATTAAAGCCTTGAATCCTGATATAATTGCATTTCAGGAAATTTATGATCATAATGCAGAAGAAACAAAGAACATCGTCAATGAATTTATTCCCGGTACTTGGTATGCTTCTTCCACAGGAAACGATAATATTTGTGTTAGCAAGTATCCAATTGATAATGCAATTTCCATTGACAGAAACAGTGCATTCTCAATTGACATCCGTTCCGATTTTGGTGCGAAGTTACTTTTAATCTCAGCGCATTTACCATGTTGCAGCAAAGACGAAGGAAGACAAAATGAAGCGGATAATATTATGTCCTTCGTTAGGGATGCAAAAGCCGGAATGGCAGATATTAATTTGGAATATTATCAACCGTTTTTAATTGTTGGTGATATGAACTTGGTTGGAGATTCAAGGGTCCGGGATACTTTTATATCAGGTGATATTTTCGATAATCAAACCTACGGAGATGACTTTATGCCGGATTGGGACGGAACGGAATTGGAGGATGTTAAACCGTTAACTACGGGAATGCCGGCGACTTTCACCTGGTATGATGAAGGTTCATCTTACTCACCGGGAAGATTGGATTATATATTTTACAGCGGTTCATCAGTATATGATATTAATTCCTTCACATTTTTTAGCCCTGCGTTATCCGATTCGTTACTGAATGAAATTGGTGTTCAGCAAGATGATTCCAAAATTGCTTCGGATCATCTACCCGTTGTAGCTGATTTTCAAATAATAATTCAAGAATCAGTTGGAGATAAAGGAATCAATCCTCACGAGTTTTATATGTCATCCAACTACCCTAATCCTTTCAATCCTTCTACAACAATTGAATTTAATATTCCGGCTAACGTAAACGGAATTGCCGAGAGTGTTAGTTTGAAAGTATACAACATAATGGGAGAATTGGTTAAAACGATAATCGATAAAAAGAAAATATCCGGATATCATTCAGTTAAATTCGATGCTTCCGGGTTACCTTCGGGTGTCTATATTTACAAACTGCAAGCAGGCGGAAAATCGATTTCGAAAAAAATGACGTTATTAAAATAAGTTTTACTTTTTTTGTAATTTGTAAAGAGATAGAATTTATAAGGGGAACGTATTTATAGTTCCCTTTTTTTATGTTGAATAATCAAAAAACTATAGGAATTTATTATCTTAGCTGCGGTTTAATAATTTTTTATTCGAGATGACAGAATTTTTATACGAAATAGACAAAGCGGTTTTTTATTTTATCAACCACAATTTATCCAATCCGTTGTTCGACAAGCTCATGCCTTTTCTCACTGATGTAAACCATTGGTTTATTGCATACGCTATTTTGATGGGATTACTCTGGTTCAAAGGAGGCAGACTGGGGAAAATTGCTTTTTTCGGAACAATTCTCTTGATTGCCGTAAGCGATCAGTTGAGCAGTAATTTACTTAAAAATTATTTTGAAAGAATAAGACCTTGCAATGCGTTGCCGGATGTTAATCTTCTTGTTTTTTGCTCCGGGTCATTTTCATTCCCTTCTTCCCATGCAGTGAATAATTTTGCCGCTGCCGCATATTTTGCCAATTTATTCCCCAAATACAAAATCGTATTATATTCCGTTGCTTCATTGATGGCTTTTACAAGACCGTATGTTGGGGTACATTATCCATCAGACATAATTGCTGGCGCATTGATTGGATTTGCCGTGGGGTATTTATTCTCCAAATTAATTATCTTTATTGATGAAAAATGGGAATTAAAGAATGCAAAAGAAATTAACCACAAAACTTGATATTGCAAAAAATTGGCTGCCCCGGTATACCGGTGCATCAATTGATGAATTGGGCGATTATCTTCTTCTTACAAATTTTGCAAATTATGTTACGAAATTTGCCGAACAGTTCAATTGTGATATTAAGGGCGAAAACAGACCGATGCAGTCTGCCACAAATTCATCGGGTTTATCGATTATAAATTTTGGGATGGGGAGTCCAAATGCCGCAACTATTATGGATTTATTGACGGCGCGAAATCCCAAAGGCGTTCTTTTTTTGGGTAAATGTGGCGGACTGAAGAGATCAACAGACCTAGGGCATTTTATTCTTCCGACGGCGGCAATAAGAGGTGAAGGAACCAGCAAAGATTATTTCCCTCCGGAAGTTCCGGCTCTACCTTCCTTTAAGTTACATAAATTTGTTTCCGATAAAATTCTCAGCCATAAATTGGATTACAGAACGGGAGTGGTATATACGACCAACAGACGGGTATGGGAATGGGACACCGATTTCAAACAGTATCTCAAAAAATTGGGTGCTATCGGAATAGATATGGAAACGGCTACTATTTTTATAGTTGGTTATGCAAACAGAATTGCGCGCGGTGCTTTGCTTTTGGTGTCCGACCTCCCGATGATGCCCGAAGGTATAAAAACCGAGGAGAGCGATAAAGTTATTACGAAGAAATATGTTGATCTTCATTTGCAAATCGGCATTGAAGCGATGACTGAAATTGGAGAAAAGGGAGAAAAAATAAAGCATTTTAGATTTTAGGAGTAAAGATGATGCATTTCAAAAAAGTATTTGTCATTTTTTCTTTTATCGCAATCGCAATTGCATTTGGATACAATAATGCTTCTGACAAGAATCAAACTCAAAATGCCGAAGAAGTTCTGAAAAACATTTTTACTCTTGTCAAGATCAATAATTTTCAAGATGCCCTTAACGATGTAGCAATTTCCAGCGGTTCAAAAGAAACCTTGGTTTGGAACGGAATAAATAGAGATAACAAAGGCGAGGTCAACACCGGCAAGAGATTATTGAGAAGGATTCAAAAATATTTGCGCCTTTCTGATGAATACAAAATCAAATCCTCTTCTAAATCAGGCAATAATGTTCGAATAACCGTTGACTTCATCTCAAAAGGGAGAACCATTTCCGTTGCTTTCGAATTTATTAATCTGCAAGGCAAATATTATCTAATTGACATCGATTAAGATGGAAAACAAAGAAATATTCAAAAGATTAGATAACTTCTTTATTATTGTATTATCGGTTCTCCTCTTTGCCGGAATAACTGTTTATTTTATCACACGCTCAAACTACACGATCTCCGTCTCTGTTGGGGATGCCGAAGTAAAACTTGCAGTAATTTTAATCATAACGGTTTCTCTTTTCCTTATGAAATTTGTAGAAGGTAGGATTAAAAATTCTAATGACGAAAGGGAGAAAATATATCGTTTTCAATCGCTCACTTATTTCAGGCTCTCTCTTCTCCTAATAACAAATTTGCTGATATTAGTCCTATACAACATTTCCGGGGAAGGATTGCTCCTTTTAATTTACTTTCTGCTATTCCTCCTCTGTTTTGCTTATCGTCCCTTGGAAAAAAAATTCAAAGTGGAGTCTGAATCTTTTAAATAAAATTTACATCTAATTGAAATCACTCAAATTAGGAGGTAGTATGAATAAAAATATCGGTTCTGTTGATAGAATAATCCGCTACGTTGTGGGTGTTGCCGCATTGGGTTTGGGTTATTATTATAATTCCTATTGGGGATTATTGGGACTTATTCCAATTTTAACGGCAACAATTAATTTCTGCCCACTTTATGCCCCGTTCAAAATATCCACACGAAAAGGTGAATAAAATTGAATAACGAAAAGCGGATTTACATCCGCTTTTTTTATATTAAGGTACCTAATCTTAAAATTTTTTTCCTTATTTATTTCTTCTATTTGATTAGCTAAATGTTATAAGATTTGATTGAATTTTAATAACTATGGGAATATAATGGAGATTTATCTATTCATCATCATCATCTTGTTTGTTCTTGCAGTCTCCGATCTTATTGTCGGAGTAGGAAACGACGCAGTTAATTTCTTAAATTCAGCATTTGGTTCCAGGGTTGCGCCACGGCATGTTATCCTTTTAGTTGCAAGTGCGGGTATAATTGCCGGTACGATTTTTTCCAGCGGAATGATGGAAGTTGCAAGGAAAGGAATTTTTCATCCTCAACATTTCTACTTCCCCGAATTGATGACCATTTTCTTGGCGGTAATGTTAACGGATATCATTTTGCTCGATTTCTTCAACACTTTTGGAATGCCAACCAGTACAACGGTATCAATAGTATTCGAACTTTTGGGTTCTGCTTTTGCTGTAAGTATTATCAAAATAATATCTAACTCGCAGGATATGAGTATGCTTGTGGAATATATAAACACAAGCAAAGCTATAGCTATCATAAGCGGAATTCTTCTTTCCATTGTAGTTGCATTTTCGGTTGGTGCCATTGTCCAATTCATTGCCAGAATGGTATTTACATTCGATTACAAAAAGAAAATGGCAAGATACGGTGGGCTTTTCGGTGGTGTTGCAATGACTTC
>CAZULK010000186.1:0-4979 GCA_964621225.1 uncultured Melioribacteraceae bacterium
ATATGGACAAAAGTATCATGGATATTTCAAATATATTACTTCTTCTTTACGTCATTTAAACGTCATTTGAGGGGGATTGTGGAATTTATGGAGAAGTTAGGTTATTGTTTTTGATTGATGCAACGGTTTAAATATGGTGCGTTTGGTATTTCAATGCTCCAAAACTTCAATTTACTACTATGCTCCTTTATTGCTATCATCGTAATTTTTAGCACTATCTGCCAAATGCACTATATTTTTTGTTGGCGGTAGTTTTTACTCAGAAGAAATAAATTTTGTATTTAAAAACAGTTTAGCCCATCTTCCGTTTTTTCTAATTCCAACTTTGAAATTATAGATTCTATCATTCACAAACTCCCACATATTGGTTAGTTGCATTCCACCATACTCGTATTGATAAAACAGGTTTTTCCCTTCTGCTAATACAGTTCCCGTATTCAAACCACCAAAGACATCAAATTCCCAAAATCTTATTGAATCAGAATTTTTATCATATTGTCTTATTCCAAAATTTCTTTTTCCAAATTTTGTTTGTGTCTTGTCAATAAAACCCAAGGTATTGGCGATTACAATTGTAGAGTCCAAAGAATATTCAAATGTTTTTTCTTGTTTGAATGGGTTTCCATTTTGCCATACTCCTTCTGCGACCCAAGTTTTTCCAACAAGATTGTCAAATATTGAAAGCCTTTTATTTTGAGCAAAACAAAATACAGGAATTAATGTAAGTAAGATTAGCAAATTTTTCATTATTATACATTCTTTTTATTTTCAGCCATAGCACTGTTATTTATATGACACATTATGTTTACGGTAACTCCATTGGGGTCTTTTATAAAAAATCTTTTAACTCCCCATTTTTCAATTTTAAGGGGATAAATAACTTTAATATTTTCGGTAAGTGCTTTTTTATATAATCCTTCAACATCAGAAGATTCGATACTGATCGCCACATTAGAATTATCAATATTTTGCTTGTCAGAATGTAAAATATTGATTTGGGCTGTTGGGTTTGATTCTGAAATAAATGTCAGTATCCAACCCATATCCATTGCTAGTTTTAACCCAATAAATTCAGAGTAGAACTTTTTACTTTCTTCAATTTTATTGGAATAAATATCGGGAGTTATTCTTCTAAATTCCATTTTTAATTTTCTCAATTATGTGTTTTTTTTTAATTACCGCCAACGGTTTCGTGTATGAAGCGTTGGGCATTTCGAAGCACTTCACTTTCGAAATGTTGATATGTTTGTTTTATGCACTTGCTCTCAATTTAACCATTTCTTGCCCAATGATTTATACACAATGTTGTGCGTTGTTATTCTATCAATTCAATAAACCAATCAACTAATTCCTTCTCGTCAACAATATTCCATGTATGTGGGTGTCTGCTCCCATCCTCTTGATAACCTTTATTTTGAGTGATTATTAATTCTGCATTTTGATTACCTCGAATTTTTAATTCATTAATCAAGGCTGCTAAATCTATTGCATTCATGGAGTAATAATCTTTTCTTCTTGTTTCTATCCACCAGTTTACATCCGGTTCGGTATAGCATCTTATGGCTATATTCTCCAATAGATTAAGATTTGGTCCTCCATTTGCAGCATAGCAATAAGGTGAATAATCAATATATGCTTTTAATGTGTCTATTGGAGTCCCACCAAGATTACGCTCAAGATAGCCCGAAACCCAAGTGCCTTCATTTGCTGTAATTGGATTAAAATTAAGCTCCTTCGCCTTTACCATTTCTCTGTGAAAACGAACCATATCTAAAGGAGAATCACATATGGCTATAGCCTTGGGTACTAATTTATATTTCGATTGATTACTTTGGCTGAACATGGCCAGCTTTAAGGCACGTGTTCCTTCCAAAGACATCCCACAATAGAGCAAATTACTGTCAGGAATATTATGATTTGTGATTACCTCATGGATATAATTTTCAATTTCTTGAATTTTATCATCTTCAAAAAAGAATTCAAGTCTGTTTTCGGTTGTCGCATACAGGACAGCCAGTTGTTTAGACAACGCATAGTCAATAATAAACTCAGAGTGAACTGTATCTCTTCGTGCATGTGTGAAAACAACCAATCCTTTTACTTTTTCGTTTTCTGGCAGCCACAATGTATATCCTCTGTCAGTTTTCGGAATGGCAATTCCTTCGGTTAGAAAAATATCCCCTTTCACAGGAATTTTCTTGTCAATGACTCTTTGAGCAAACAAGTTTGTTATGAAAAATATACAGAGTATTAAAATTTTAATTTTCATTCTACTTCCTTAATGACGCCCAACATTCCGAATATACAAATTGCGTATATTGGAATTATAAGTTATATTTAATCATATATATGACGAAATATATTATAATATAGATGAACAATCAAGAATGATAATTAGATTTCTAAAGTTAGTTACAGAAAGAAAAATAATCCGTTCAGCCCTTGATAATTGATCTTTCTCCTAATTCCTCTTATACATTTCCACATATTCCTTCGGACTTATACCTTCTTTCTTTTTGAATAAACGGGAAAAGTATTGCGGGTATTCGAAGCCAAGTTCATAAGCAACTTCGGCAATGCTTTTATCCGGTTGCAGCAATATTTCCTTTGCCTTGTCAATTAAAAACAATTGCAAATGTTCCGTTGTGGTTTTGCCGGTTTCCTTTTTCAATGTATCGCTAAGGTAGCGTTGGGAAACGGAAAGTTGTCCGGCAATCAACTCAATATTCGGAATGCCTTTTTCTTCCAACTTCCCCGATTCGAAATATTCTTCCAATATCCGGTTGAACCGTTCCAGCAGATCATTTGAGAGTTCTTTCCGGTTAATGAATTGCCTTTCGTAAAAGCGGTTGGCGTATTTTAACAGTGTACTCAATTGGGAAATGATGATATCCTTGCTGAATACATCCTGGTTATTGTGATACTCAATCTCAATATTTTTTACTATTGATTCCATCTGTTTTTCTTCCCGCGGGGAAAGGTGCAAAGCTTCGTTGGCAGAATAGGAAAAGAAACCGTACTTCTTTATTTGATTAGCCAATTCCGTTCCTTTAATGAAATCTTCGTGGAATGTGATGGAAAATCCCTTCTGTTCGAACACAGCTTTGCTGTCCCATTGAATTACTTGTCTGGGGGCAATGAAAAACATTGCACCGTTTGTGAAATCGTATTTTGTGCGTCCGTAATTCAATTCTCCCTCAACAACTTTTTTCAAACTGATGCTGTAACAGTCGGTGGTAATAGGGGGTGAGCTTTCCTTCGGACAAGGAAGAAAGTCATCTTCGAATGCAGTCAAAACACTCAGCATCGGGTGTTCGGGTTGAGGCAACCCGAGGTATTCAAAATATTCAGATAATGTTTTAAAATGTTTCATTTATTTTCCTCTAATGCACTTCAAATATAAACTAATTAATAATTTCTATCTTTTCCAATTGTTTTTTGTAAACATCGAGTCTGGCATTGGCATTGCTGTCTATCAACATAATCACAACCAACATGGCAATCAAAGTGATAGAGATTGCCCGCCAAAGGGGTTTATCCACAAAAACAATCATCAAAGCAGCAACGGCAATTATCACCGGAAAGACTTTAAGAGCGACGGTTTGATATTCATCCATTGTTTTTTCAACCCGCTGCAATTCCGATTGAACAAAAGCGGTTGCATCTTTATTATAAAGAGCGGGAAAGCTTTTCATTCTTGAATTATTGGAGATGAATAATCCGGTTCCGATTGTCAAAAGCAAAATACCGGCTACAAGAGTAGGGAATATGTATGCCCTGGCAATATCGGTTTTACCCAATTGCCAAAACCCGATACTTGCCGCCACGAACATTATGCCGAATAGAATAAAAAATGATGTTGAAAATGCTTCGGCTTTTGCCCAATCCAATGCTGTTTTTAAGATATCCATTTTCTTTCCTCTGCTGTTTTTATAAATTCCACTTAAAACCGGTGGCATTTTCGGATACTTCCCATAATCTTTCCGCCACTTTTTTATCCTTTGCATGCGGTTCAAGTTTGCATTCTCCAACCGGACCTGTCCAATATCCCCGTCCGGTGGGACCGTAAAATCCTTTCTGATCCAGGTCTTCTTCAGTAGCGCACATTAATTGGGGATAAGCACCTTTTTCAGCAGATTGTACAAAGGGGGAAAGTGTCATTAAAAACCAGGTGAGCCGCATAATTAAACCGCCGCTGGTTTTTATCAGTGATGTCCTTGAAGCACCGGGGTGACAAGCATAAACTTTTACGTCCGTCTTTCCGGCTTTTTGCAATCTGTCTTGCAATTCATATACGGACATAATCTGCGCCAATTTGCTTTGACTGTAAGCCGCATTCGGAGTGTAATCTTTTTCCCAGTTTATGTCGTCAAATTTAATTGTCTTCAATCCCAAATTATAACCCATACTTCCAACGGTTACAATTCGTCCCTTCGATTTTTCTATAAGAGGGAAGAGCAAACCTTGCAGAAGAAAATGCCCGTAATGGTTTGTGCCAAGCTGGCTTTCGAATCCGTCAACCGTTAATTTTCTCTTCGGTACTTGGGCAATTGCAGCGTTGCAAATCAATGCATCGATTTTATCAACCGTATTAAGTACCTCTTCCGCGGCTTGTCTAACTGATGGAAGACTTCCCAAATCCATTTTAACGGACGATACATCAATATCGTTTCCTAATTCTTGTTTCAGTTGGGCAATTACATTTGCGGATTTTTGCGGATTGCGATTCAGCATTACCACCTTAGCTCCTTTCGAAAGAAGTATTTTTGATGCTTCGAATCCCGTTCCGCTTGTGGTACCCGTAATTACAATTGTTTTTCCTTTGAGTGAGTCAATTCTATCCGGCGTCCATCCTTTTTTCCCAAAATCGAGTCTATTCATTTTTTCGCTTCCTTTGTTTTTGAAATTTACAAAGGAAAAATATCATTTTACACACCTTAATACCTTATACACATTTTCGTAATTTGTATACTTTTTGG
>CAZULK010000187.1:0-2241 GCA_964621225.1 uncultured Melioribacteraceae bacterium
TTACAGTATCGAGAAAATTACGCAATATGTAAGCACGGATAAATACGAGTGGCTTGTATCGGCGTTCAACTCATTCAAAATAAATAATCCGGATATTGATTTGGAAGAATTCGGCAAATTGGTTGATATGCCAAAATTGCAAGAAATTGGAAAAATTTTGAACGAGCTGGAAGCGGCGGAAACGGGTAAAAAAAAAGCGGCGGGCAAGTAATTGGTAACGACGTTGCAACGGCGGTTGTGATGCACTTTTATCATTTGACGCCGGAACAGATTGGTAAATTGACAAACAGACAATTCAACAAACTGGTTGAACAAGCGTTCAACATTGCGAATTTAAGATTGAACGGAAAAATTGAATTTGAAACGGAAGAAGAAAAGCAAACAAGAGCGGAACTTGAATATAGAAAATTATTAGAGGAAGGAAAGATTGGCTGAAACCATTTATATTGATCTTGCGGGGCGGCTTGATAAATACGAAGCAAGTTTGAAGCGCGCGGAGAACCGGACAAAGAAATCTACGGAGCGGATGGAAAGCGCATTTAAGAAAATGACTGTTGCTTTCGGTTCATATTTTGCGGCCACAAAAGTTTTTGGATTTTTGAAAGAATCCGTTGACTTGTATGCAAGGCAAGAAGCGGCAATAAATAAATTGACGACAGCATTGGGGCCGTCGGCTGATGGTTTGGTGCGGTATGCCGCCGAATTGCAAAAACAAACCGCATACGGCGACGAAGCAATTATTGAGGCGCAAGCGCTGATTGCAATGTTTATTAAAGATGAAAATCAAGTAAAAAGATTAACGAAAGCAACGCTTGATTTAGCAGCCGCAAAAGGGATGGATTTGAAAACCGCAGCGGATTTACTAACAAAATCTGTTGCTTCTTCCACAAACGCATTGAGCCGTTACGGAATAGAAGTAACCGGCGCGGCGGGTTCAAGCGAAAGATTATCGAGCGCGGTCGATGCCATTAACGAAGCATTCGGCGGACAAGCAGCGGCGGAACTTGATACTTTTGCCGGAAAGTTGAAAAACATTCAGAACCGTTTAGGCGATATGATGGAATTGATTGGCGGAAGCGTGGTTTCTTCTTTGGATTTATTTGCACAAAAGGGTGCGGATGCAAATAAATTTTTGGACAGTCTTAACGTTGGCGCAAAAGCCGCCGGAAGTTCTATAATTTATATTGCCGTTGGTTTGGAAGAAGTTTATAATGTAATTAAAACCGTTGTTGGCGCTTGGGAAGCGCTCTTTAATTTGGACTTTGATAAAATACCGGAAACTTTCAAAAAGGGATGGGAAGAAATTGTTACGGATATGGAAAACGCAACAAAGAAAGTGGAAGAATTATGGGATGGTAAAATTAAAAAGGACGGTGAAAATAATATACAGAATAAAGTTGATGAATTAAAGAACACCACGGTTGATTATGAAAAAGCTTATAAAGCTTTGGACGAATTGATGAAAAGATTGGAAAAGCAAAGAGCAAAATCCAACGCACAGAAAAATATGCGACCGGTTGCCGTGGGGGATAATGATATATCACAATTGTTGTATTATACGGAAAACTTGCAATCACAATTTAATTGGTTTGCAACAGCAAAGAACGAAGCGTTTAGTTGGGCTTCGGGAATGGAAGCCGCGGCGGATATTGCGGCAAGTGCAATGAACGGATTTTTTAGCGATCTCTATTTGGAAGGCGAACAATATAATTCTGTTCTTGAAAAAGTATGGCAAGGAATGGCTAATTCTTTTATTGCCGCGGTGCAAAGGATGATAACACAATGGTTGGCGTTCAAGGCAATACAAGGGTTTTTTAGTTTAATTCCGGGCGGTAGTCAAATATTCGGGGTATTAAGCGAAGGTGCGGGCTTTTTGCTTCATTCCGGCGGCACGGTTACAAATTACGGCGGGGGGAATGTAAGTTATTCGAACGTTCCGAAGTTTGCCGGCGGTGTTGCGGATTTCATTGTTCCGCCGGGTTATCCGAATGATAGTTTTCCGATAATGGTTGAAAGCGGTGAACGCGTAACAGTTACGCCGGCCGGAAGTACGAGCAACCAAACCGCATTGATGCGCGAATTGGTGAATTCGGTCCGGGCTTTGAGCGCAACAATGATTAAGAAAAATATGAACGTTAATATTTACAGCACGGTGGACGGCTTAACATTCACCGCAGAAAAAATAAATCCGGCACAAAGGAAATTGAATAAAGAAGTTAGATATGGCGATTAGCGTTATAA
>CAZULK010000187.1:2251-4826 GCA_964621225.1 uncultured Melioribacteraceae bacterium
CGTTATAATAAATAGTGTTGATGTTAGTAATTACGTTGTTTCGTGCGGCCGCATTCCGTATGTAAAGCGGAATAAAATTCTTGAACCGCTTCCGGGAACAATGGAAATGGAAGTTTCAACTTCGGTTTCCGTAACGTATGACGACGATGTTTTAATTAAGATTGACGGAACGATCCGGTTTATTGGGTTTGTTGCGGACATTACGCGGAATTATGAACAGTCAACTTATAAGTTGACTGTAAATAGTTCTTTGATGTTATTGGAACGTTACAAAGTGGATTACAACACTTTGCATTCAACACTTGTAAGCGGTGCAAGTTTGAATGAATATAATTCGAACGACAACGAAGGTTATCCGAATGTTCAAATTTTGTACTTAATGAAAAAAATGTTTTCCATTGCCGGGTTGAGTTTGGACACTTCGAACGTTGACAGCCGGATAGTTGAAAGCGGCGGGGTTTACGGAACGATTTATGAAAACGATTTGGTTCTTGATGAAAATATGCTTTATGCGCTTAACCAAGATTATGCGATGAATTACCGGGTTGTGGAAGGACAGCCGAGTTATGCCGAAGACAGTTACGAGGAAAAGAAAATAACGTTTATGGATTTCTTCAAACGGTTTTGCATTGGGCGCGGTTATTATGTACATCCGGGAACTTCTTCCGGTTCGTTCGTTTTGGAATATGCACGAACTTATTCTTCTTCGAATAACTATTCGATAAGCGACAGCCGGAAATATGATTATAAAGTTGTGCAAAATTCTTATTACGGATCGACGGATAATTATTATGAAATAAAAGCCGATAGTGATGCGGTTGGCGGGGCGGTTACAACGGTGCGCGGACTTTATGCCGGCGTTTCTTTTGCTCCGGCGGATGTATATACCGGAAGCAATTATATTGAATCAAATAATCATAATTTAAGAACCGGTTCAAGAATAAGATTCACTTCAACCGGAACATTGCCGGGCGGTATTTCTTCCGCCAATACTTATTATGTGGTGAATCCGGCAACCAACACTTTTCAGATTGCGAATTCAAAGGATGGCACGGCAATTCCGTTAACTTCCATCGGAAGCGGAACGCATTATTATTACGGTGAATATGATCTTAAAGTTTCGGACCGGCAAGGTTACGGCAGATTCCGCGTTCCATATTGGAATAATTTCAAAATCCGTTATCACCAATCCGGAACAAGTGTTGGTTACGTGCAAAGCGGCGCACAGCTTACAAGTACGCTAATGGATTATGGTTATGCTAATTATTACCATTTTAACGAAATACCAAGGGAAGAAATTTTGACGGATCAAATTGATTTTACGAAATACAGAATGCTGGAACATTGGATAAATGTTGACGGAACTCATTTAATTAAACAACCGACGGTGTAATTATGGCAAGCGGAATATTTGGAACCGGCAAACCGGTATTATACAAACAGACGGCGGGAACGGCAAAGAATTTTACGACGGATTATGCCGTGGACGATGCAATGATTGAATGCACCGGCCACGGATTGACCGCCGGGGATATAATTACATTGAGTTCAACCGGTTCTTTGCCTTCCGGTTTGCAAAGCGGTTTTTATTATTCCGTTTCGGAAGTAATAAGTTCAAGCCAATTTACAATAACCGCGGAAGGAACCAACAACGCAACGTTTACGGATAACGGAACCGGAACGCATTCGTTTACGCCGTATAGTTCAAAAGTTGAACTTCCGAATTTTATTCTTTCGGAAAGTTTGCAAGAAGATGGATTTTTCCATAAATCGGTGATTAACGGACACAAAGAATGGGTGAGCAAAGGCGTTCACGTGAATTTGGAAATTAAAAATTACATTTACAAAGAAGGAACGGAAGCGTCGATTCGTTCGAAGTTTAAGGAAATTTGGGGCTTGCGCAATACCGATTTGTGGGTTTACAAGCATATTGACGGATTGAATTTATTCCGCGATTCTTCCGGCGATCCGGTTTCGTTTGTGATCGAGGACGTGCAGCTTGGTTATTTGACGCAAGCGAATTTTGAAGATTATATGATAATCAAATTAAGCAGTAAAGATTACGTTGATTTTAATAATATGTTATAAGGAGTTATAAAATGAAAAGTTCAAAGTATAAAGTACAAAGTTCGAAGTTGATAATATTATTCGTTTTGCTTTTTGCCGGCGTTGCAAGCGCGCAATGGAATCCGGTTCAGAACAGAACGCAAAAATATAATTCGATGGCCAAGGGCGACAGCGTGGCAACAATGGTTTATTTGGTTGCGGGAAACAGCTTGACCGTTGGGCAACCGGGCAATATTACGAACGGAACAAAATCAATAAGTTCAACCGCAACACAAATAACCACAACGGCAAGCGGCACTTATATTCTGTTAAGCAACATAAGCGGAACAACAATTTACATTGGCGGAAGCGGAGTAACAACTTCAACCGGTTTGCCAATTTATAACAACACGGAACGAATGATTTATATTTCGGATCCGTCGCAATTGTATGGAATAACATCAAGCGGAACGGCGACTTTGAGATATGCAATATTTTATTGATAGGTGAATAAAATGATTTTATACGA
>CAZULK010000188.1:0-4797 GCA_964621225.1 uncultured Melioribacteraceae bacterium
GCATTCATTGCAGCCCAAGCAATGGAATGTTTCCCTTTCTTAAATTGTTCAACTTGAGTATCATGACATTGTGCGCACGTTTCCGGTGTGGGCAATTCAACCAAATCTACATTTTCAGCAGAATTATGTTTTTCGCCATGACACACGGAGCAATCGATTTCATTCTCGAAATGTTTACTCGATTGCCAATCTGTCACAATGTTCGGAGTGATTTTTGTGTGGCAATCTACGCAAGTGCTTTCCTGTGCTTTTAAGGAAAACAAGGGAAGTAATACGATAATAAACAGATAAATCATTCTTTTCATTAGCAACTCCTATTAAATAAAGATAAATAGTTCCGCTTTAAAAATATGGAAAAGATATTTAAAAAAACACTTAAAACAGCAACAAAATTATGAAAAATTATTAATATTTGAGATTTGGAATTTAATTGCTAAATAACTTTATTAGGAATAAAAATTCTTATTATAAAGAAAGAAAACAATGAAAATAGATAAAAATCAAGAAAAACCGGTTCAGAAATATAGATTTTACGTGCAAATATTTTTTGTGTTAGTCTCTATTTGGATTGGAATCGAGTTTTTTTCATTCGTAACGTGGTTGGAAACCAACGGACAAGCGGGGAGTTTTTATCGCCCTCCGGGAGTTGAAGGGTTTTTGCCAATCAGCTCATTAATGAGTGTTTATTATTTCCTGCAAACCGGCGTGATTCATTATGCTCATCCTGCGGGATTTTTTATTTTTCTCGGAATTTTAATTGTGTCATTGGTATTTGGTAAATCATTTTGTTCCTGGATTTGTCCCATTGGAACAATTTCCGAAACGATTGCAGATTTTTCCGAGAGAATTCAAAAGAAATTATTCAAACGAATTTTTAGAATTCCCAAATTTTTGGATATTCCATTGAGAGGGTTAAAATACCTTCTCTTGGCGTTTTTTGTTTATTCAATATTTTTCTTGATGACCACAGAAGCATTAAAGGCATTTTTGGATAGTCCTTTCAATATAATGGCTGATGTTAAAATGTGGTATTTCTTTGCTAATATTTCCGAATTTGCATTAATAGTTATTGGTATTCTATTTCTGCTTTCATTTTTATTCAGGAATTTTTGGTGCAGATATCTTTGTCCTTACGGGGCCCTCTTGGGTTTGGCTTCATTATTAAGTCCCAATAAAATAAAAAGAAATGCGGATTCATGCATTGATTGTGGATTGTGTGCAAAAGCCTGTCCAAGCCGTATAAAAGTGGATAAAGTAAATAGAGTGATTTCGGATGAATGCTCAACTTGTATGAGTTGTGTTGATGCATGCCCCGTAAAAGACACGCTCTATTTGGAAACCGTACCTGTAAAAAAGAAGTTTGATAAAAAATATCTTGCAATTGGGATATTGGGTCTTTATTTTTTGAGCCTCGGTTTAGGCGTTATAACAGGATATTGGTCAAATAATATCCGGAAAGGAGATTACATTCGATACCACAAAGTGCTCAATCAATTAGGTCACCCAAGGAGCACAAAAGACATACATAAATTAAATCAAGAAGCAAATCAAATTAATCGTTAATCATTTAAGGGAGTGAAGATGAAAAAACTCGTTACTATTTTATTTGCATTAATGTTCATCGGATTGACCTCTGTCGAAGCTCAATCCAGCGATGTAGCCGGGAAATGCATGACTTGTCATAAAGAAAAGTCACCCGGTCTCTATAAACAATGGTACAGCTCCAAACATGCCGATCATAACGTTACCTGTATTAGCTGCCACAAAGCGAAAAAGAATGAACCGGATGCATTTTTGCACGAAGGTGCATACATTGCAACCTTGGTAACTCCAAAAGATTGTGGTAAATGCCACGTAAAAGAAGCCAAAGAAGTAGACAACAGTTATCATGCAACTGCAGGATTGATACTCGAGTCGAAAGATGCATATTTGGCACATGTAGGAGGCGGTGCACCAATTGCAATTGCAGGTTGTGAAAGCTGCCACGGCGCTAAAGTTCAAATCGATCCCGATTCTCCAAACAAATTATCCAAAAAATCTTGGCCTAACAGTGGTATCGGTAGATTGAACCCGGATGGATCGAAAGGAAGCTGTAATGCATGCCATACGAGACACTCTTTCTCAAAAGCTCAAGCTCGTCAACCCGAAGCTTGCTCTAAATGTCACTTGGGTCCCGATCACCCGCAAAAAGAAGTTTACGAAGAAAGTAAACATGGTAATGCATATTATACCCACAAAGACGAAATGAATTTGAGTGCAGATAAATGGGTAGTTGGTGAAGATTATTTCGAAGCTCCAACATGTGCTACTTGTCATATGTCTGCTACAAAAACACAAAAAGCAACACATGATGTAGGTAAGAGGTTATACTGGACGCTAAGACCTCCGGTATCTAAACTTAAAGATAATGCCGATGCAAAAAGAAAAAACATGAAAGATGTTTGTGTAGCCTGCCACAGTGAATCTTTTGCCGAAGGTCATTTTTACCAGTTCGATGCAGTAGTGAAATTATACAACGAAAAATTTGCAAAACCCGCAACCGAACTAGTTAATTTGATCAAGAAGAAAAAATTACGTGAAAAGAATGCTGCCTTTGCTAATGAAGTTGATTGGATTTATTGGGAATTGTGGCATCACGAAGGAAGAAGAGCGCGTCACGGTGCTGCTATGATGGGACCCGATTACGCTTGGTGGCATGGAATTTATGATGTTATTCATACATTCTATTTCAAACTGATACCAACTGCAAGGAAATTCAATGATGCAGAAGTTAATAAGTTCATCGATGATCTGTTCGAAAAAGATCCAATGCACAAATGGATGAACGAAAACACAGATAAGTTGAAAAAGGATATACGTGCAGGTGAACTTCAAAAAATTTACGAGAAACTTTTTTCCTCAAAATAAGGATACTTGATGAAAGAACAATACAGAAAATTTCTTGAAGGTGTTTCAATAAATAAAATTGGTAAAGCAGGGGTGGTGTTAACTACATCATCCTTCTTTACCTTCATTTTTCTCGAGCTTCTTCGAATTTCCGGTATGTTGCAAAATGCCTACATAGGCTTGATTACCTATTTAACTTTGCCAACACTTTTTGTTATAGGATTAATTCTTATTCCAATCGGTTGGTTCAGATATAAAAAACAGTTAAAAGCAGATTTGCTTGATGTTGCAAAGGAAAGATTCGGAGAAGACTCAATAAGGAGAAGCAAATTAGGTGCTCCGATTGTACGAACCATAATTATTTTAAGTCTTGTAAATATATTATTCCTTACAATGGCAAGTATGCGTGGTTTGGCCTTCATGGATGAACCCGAATTTTGCGGTACCGCTTGTCACTCCGTTATGAATCCGGAATGGACAACCTACCAATCTTCTCCCCACTCCAATGTGAAATGTGTGAGTTGCCATGTGGGAGAAGGAGTTGATGCGCTTGTCAGTTCAAAATTAAACGGAGCCTGGCAGATGGTTTCCCTGGCATTCAATCTGTACGAAAGACCGATTCCAACGCCTGTTCATCAATTACGCCCTGCAAAGGAAACGTGTGAAAAATGCCATTGGCCGGAAAAATTTTATGGTTCCAAGTTAAAATCATTCGTACATTATAAAAGTGATTCAAACTCGACTCCGGTATACAATACTTTGTTGTTGAAAATAGATTCCGGAAGTGACGTCGGGGAAGGCATTCATTGGCATGCTTCAAATGGTAATTCAATTAAATACGCTTCTGTAAATGATGAAAGAGAAGAAATTATTTGGGTTGAATATCAAAAGAGCGACGGTACCAGCAAGAAGTTTGTCAATAAAGAGCTTGCCGGAGACACCCGTTTTGAAAAAGTTCGACAAATGGATTGCGTAGATTGCCACAACCGTCCGGCACATATCTATCAAGATCCGTCAACGGCTATTGATGAAAAGATCAAAAAGGGTTTGATTAACAAAGATATACCTTTTGTTAAGAAAGCAGCTTACTCGGCTATTAGCGGAATTTTTACCGATTCCGAATCTGCCCAAAGATTGATTGAAGACGGATTTAAAAAATTCTATAAGAAAAATTATCCGGATGTTCTCATTAAATATGCCGTTGATATTGACAATGCCGTTAAGGAATTACAGGCTATTTATTCAAGGAATATTCATTTTAACATGAATATCAATTGGAATCCTTATCCGAATTTTATTGGACACAAAGACAACGGAGGCTGTTTCAGATGTCATAATAATGATATGGTCGCCGAAGACGGAAGTCATATAAAAACAGATTGTACTACTTGCCATTCAATATTGGCAGACGAATCGGATGAACCATTCAAATTTTTAAGAGCTTATTCATCCTCAGGAAAGGATTCGTTGATGCATAAATATTTACAAGAAGAATTAATGAAGACTAAAGTTTATTGACAGTTATTTCATTGTTGTTCTATAAGGCGGGTGTTATAGCCCGCCGAAATTTATTTGGCTAAAGTTCTTTTCTAATTATTCCATTATTTAATTAAACAGGAGTTGATATGAAGATATCAAAATTTATCATAGGTCTATTCATTCTATCTACATTTGCGATTAATGCACAATCGGTTGATTTCAGCGGACAAGTAAGACCACGCTGGGAATTTAACAACAAAGATTTCAATAGTAATACAGACGGTTATACTTATACATTTTTAAGAACAAGAGTTAATGCTAAATATACTCCATCCGAAAATGTAAGCGGTTTCGTTCAATTACAAGATTCCAGAATCTTTGGTACAGAAGGCGGAACAATGGCTAATACCGCAAATGTTGACATACACCAAG
>CAZULK010000189.1:0-4751 GCA_964621225.1 uncultured Melioribacteraceae bacterium
CTGTCTAATAAAAATACGAAAGAAGCGATAATGCGTTTCGAAGAGAGCATTAAGCTGAACGATAAGGATCCGCAAGTATTTTATAACCTTGCCGGTGCTTACTCAATGGTTAAAAAATATAATAAGGCAATGGATGCTGTTACCAGGGCATTGAAGTTGGATAGCAATTACAAGGAAGCAAAAAATTTATACGATCAATTGAAACTGGTACTCGAAAAGAATAAAGAAGAAAACAAAAGTAACTGAAATTATCAGCCGGAAATTAAATCCGGCTGACATAATTTTTCGAGTTGGTGTAATTTTTCCGTTTCACCAATTGCTATCAGTTTATCACCTTCTTCCAGCATTGTATTGGCATTGGGGTTATAAACAAATTTCCCGTCCGATTTAAACATAGCAACAATAATAATATTCAATTCTTTCCGGATAGGAGATTCCAAAAGATTCTTTCCGATTAAACTACTATTATTACCGATGGTAATTTCTTCCAAATTTATTTCCACTTTTCTGGAACGCGCTACACCGTCGATAAAATCCATTACGCCGGGTTTAAGCAGGAGGTTAACCATTCTGTTTCCTCCCAATTCATAAGGTTTAACCACTCTGTCTGCTCCCGCTTTTTTCAACTTGGATTCGGTTCCTTCGTCTATTGCTCTGGCAACCACAAATAAATCGGGATTTAATTCCTTGGCAGATAAAACCGTAAAGACATTATCGGCATCGGATTTAATTACAGCAACAAGACCTTTGGCTCTTTCAATTCCCGCTTGCATCAATACCTCATCGCTGGTTGCATCCCCTTCAATAAAAGGGATATCATTGAAATCAAGTGTGTTTATCTCTTCTTTGTCATTTTCTACAACAACAAATTGGGCTCCGGTTTCTTTCAAGCCATCACAAATAACTTTGCCCATTCTTCCGTATCCGCAAACTATGTAATGATCTTTTAATTGAGCTAATTTTCTGCTCATTTTTCTTCTCCTGAAAATTTGTTGTTCAATCAGTATTTGCGCGCCTTTACCACCGGTGTAGGCAATAGTCATTATACCTGAAATTATTAAAAAGAGTGTAAATATTCTGCCGGCTGGTGAAAGGGGTCTTACTTCCTTAAAACCGGTGGTCGATATTGTGATAATTGTCATATAAAGGGAATCAACCAAATCGAAAGAAGGTTCTATAATCTCGTAACCTACCGTTCCAATTAGAATTATTAAAGCCAGAAGCAATATTCCGACCTTGAATTGCTGTACTAAATTAGAAGCCATATTTTAATTTAATTATTTGACCTGTCAAATGAAAGGAAATGGATTAATTAAATCAATACCTCAATAAAGATTATAATAACTGTTCATATAATACTCTCAAACAATAACATTTATTTATCTATTCCCTCCATTCACCTACTAATTTCGGCTGTTCACCGAAAATTGCTTTTCCGGTTTCAAATATAAATCTATATTAGCCATGTAAACTTTGGAGATAATATGAAAAACGAGAAAAATAACGGCAGAATGCTTTTCGGAGGAGTTCTTGTAATAATCGGTATACTCTTTTTATTGGATAACTATGGAATATTGATGTTCGAATTACCCGATTTCATTTTCGAATGGGAATGGATACTAATTCTTTTGGGTACTTTTCTACTTGTTACTTCCAACAATAAAACTGCCGGGTCTATTCTTCTTGCAATAGGAATATTCAATTTATTCCCCGCAATGTGGCCTCTAATTTTAGTAATAATTGGGGTTTATTTGCTGATGAGAAAGACTCCTTCTCATTTTCACAGCGATAAATCCGTAAATGAGAATGATGTAATTGACGAAGTCTCAATTTTTGGTGGAGGCACTAAGATAATAACATCTCCAAATTTTAAGGGGGGCAGAATTACTGCAATTTTCGGAGGAAGTGAAATTAAGTTTATTGATGCCAAATTGGCGGAAGGGCACCATGTTCTGGATGTCTTCGCTCTCTTTGGAGGAACTACAATTTATGTCCCCAAAGATTGGAATGTAAAAGTAAATATAACCCCTATTTTAGGCGGATTCGGGGATAAAAGATATATTGATCCAAACGAAGTATTCGACCCGGATAGAGTTCTTATAATAAAAGGAATTATGCTTTTCGGTGGTGGAGAAATTAAAAGTTTTTAGGAGATATTATGCGCAAATTTAGTGATAATCAAATTTTTGGAATAGTTCTGATCGTTGTCGGTATCCTCTTTACATTGGACAATCTTTATTATATCGATTTGGACATTGCAGATATGATATTTTCTCTTCCGTCAATCCTGTTTCTGATTGGCTTGAGTTCATATAAAAATAACCACCGGAGTCCGAAAGCTTATTCCTTTTTCGGGCTTGCGGTAATCGGGTGGATTCTGATAATGTACGGTTACTCTCCCTTTGAATTGCTAATAGAAAATTGGCCGGCGATAATTATTTTGATCGGGCTATATATATTATTGAACGATAAAAAAATAAATACCCCAAGCCATACCGGGAATACAGAGACTGAATCATCCGGTAAATTGGATGAATTCATATTTTGGCGAGGAATGAAAAGACGATACGATAATTCAATCTTTTCCGGTGGCGATCTTTCAATACTTATGGGGGGAGCGGAATTAGATCTTAAAAATGCAACACTTGAGGAAGGGAAAGTTGTACTAAATATTTCCGTAATAATGGGTGGACTCGAACTCTGGATACCTTCCGATTGGAATGTGATTTATAACGGAGTTACTCTCTTTGGCGGTTTCGAAGATGCCAGACTCAAACGTCCCTCATTCGATATCGACTTGAACAAGACATTGGAAATTAAAGGTTTGATTTTATTCGGTGGAATGGAAATTAAATAATGAAAAACCCAATCTTATCAAACGGTAAATTTATTTTTTCTTATTTCTCTATCTGGTTTATAATTTCGCTGTTTCACTTTTCCGCACTCTATTTTTTTGTTGATATGAAATTCACTTATTCTTTGGCGGATTCTCTCATTTTCAATTTGTTGTTTGCCCTTTTGGGATTCAGTTTATGGTTTCCAACTCAATTCCTTTCGATTGAAAACTATTCTTTATCCAAATTAGTATTCAATCACTTTGCTGCGGCAATTGTTACTTCAATAATTTGGATAACTGTCTCTTCGTTAATCCTTACAAAAATTTTTCCAAATGGAGTTTATTCGATATTTCTTCAGAATTCGTTTGTTTGGAGAATCGTAATTGGAATAATTTTCTATTCCATTTTAACTTCTCTCTATTATCTGATAATTTATTATAAAAATAGCGAGGAACGAAAACTGAAACAATTGGAATTGGAAAAATTAATTAATCAAGCAGAATTAAAATCACTCAAGTATCAAATTAATCCGCATTTCATTTTCAATAGTCTTAACTCAATCAGCTCGCTTACTCTTACAAATCCTGCTTTGGCCCAAAGCATGACAATAAAATTGGCTGATTATCTCCGTTCTATTCTTTCGAGGAACGACAAACAGTTCAACACACTTAAAGAAGAATTGGAACTGGTAAAGCTTTATTTGGAAATAGAAAAATTACGATTCGAAGATAAATTTAATTTGATTATTGAAAACGGGAAGGATTGCAAGGATATTAAAATTCCGAATATGCTCTTACAACCCTTGGCAGAAAATGCCATTAAATATGGTGTTTACGAAGCAATCGAAAAAATAGATATTAAAATTAAATGCATTCCTCATTCCGATGTATTGGAACTTAGGTTTATTAACGATTACGATCCCGAAGCTATTCCGAGAAAAGGAGAAGGAATCGGACTAAGAAATATCGAGGAAAGGTTAAGGTTAACCTACGGTCAAGCCGACCTTTTGCAAATTGAGAAAATGAATAATAAATTTATTGTTAAGATATTTATTCCATATTCCACCGGGAAATAAATTGATAGATTGATTCCCGGTATCAAAAAATTTTTATTGGACGAATAATGAAAATAAACGTAATTGTAATTGACGACGAAAAACTTGCGAGACAACTTATATTAAATTATTTGAGTGAACGGAAGGATATTAATGTTGTTGCCGAATGCAGTAATGGATTCGAAGGTGCTAAAGCAATTAATGAATTGAAGCCCGATTTGATTTTCTTGGATATTCAAATGCCTAAAATTAACGGGTTTGAGTTGCTCGAATTAATTGACCACACTCCGGAAGTTATATTCACTACAGCATACGATCAGTATGCAATCCAAGCATTCGAAAAAAACGCAATCGACTATTTATTGAAACCTTTTTCCCTTGAAAGATTTAATGCAGCGGTGGATAAAGCGTTGCACAAAATTGAGCTTGAACGAGGAAAGAATGAAAATAAAATTCTCCCGGAATTTGAACCTTCCGAACATTTGAACAGAGTTGTTGTTAAGAACAAAAACAAAATTATTATTATTCCTACCGGTCAAATCTATTATCTATCGGCTCAGGATGATTATGTGGAAATTGTTTCCGGAAAGGGAAAGTTCTTAAAAAAGAAAACCCTTTCCTTTTACGAAAACAATTTGGATGACGCGGTTTTCATTAGAATTCACAGATCGACAATAATTAATATTGATTATTTGGACAGATTAGAGTTATCCGGAAAAGAGCAATATGTGGCAATAATGAAAGACGGAAATAAATTAATCGTAAGCAAGAGCGGATATTCCAAATTAAAAGAAAAGGCAAACATTTAGACCAACTCTCCTACCAAAAAAATATTTCACGGAGATACACGGAGAAGGCAC
>CAZULK010000190.1:0-4723 GCA_964621225.1 uncultured Melioribacteraceae bacterium
ATGGTTGCGAATGTGTTAAATATTGTTTCTTTTGAATTTTTTAAGAGAGGATATTATTAAATTATGTTGCAGAAAGATGAATTATTGTTGCAAGAGTGCCAAAATAGCCTAAAAACACACTTTTTTAAAAACGCAACAATTTAAAAGAAATTTGGGAATTTTGATATTGTTAAATAAAACTACTCATCCGTGCCGGCGTTTATATTCGGAAGGAGAACAGCCGAATTGTTCCGCAAAACAGCGTGTAAAATATGACTGGCTGCCGAATCCTACATCGAAAGCAATTTCTGTTACGTTTCCGCTGCCAGCTTTTAGCAATTCAGCAGCCCTTTGTAAGCGTATAGTCCGTATAAAATTTGTGGCTGATTTACCGGTTAATGCATTTATCTTTCTGTGAAGTTGAGAGCGGCTCATATTCATTCCGCTTGCAAAATCATCCACCGAAAATTCTTCTTTGCCAATGTTTTCTTCCACTATCTCAAGAGCACGGCGAAGAAATTGCTCGTCCGACGAAATGATTTTATCGCTTCCCTTTTTGAATATTATGTGCTGTTGGAAATAAATTTGTAATTTTCTTCTTTGATGAATCAAGTTATTCACCCTTGAAAGCAACTCTGTTGAATCGAATGGTTTGCTAAGATAATCGTCTGCACCCATATTAAGGCCTTCAATCCGGTCTTCGCGTGCAGCTTTTGCAGTTAAAAGAATAACCGGAATGTGACAAGTCCGTTCGTCATTCTTTATTTTTTCGCACAATTCGTAACCGCTCATCTCGGGCATCATCACATCGCTTATAATCAAATCCGGTATTTCCTCGAATGCTTTTTCCATTCCGACGATCCCGTTTTTTGCTTCGATTGTTCTGTAATCCCCGCCCAATGTTTCTCTTATAAATGTCCGGAAATCGGCATGATCTTCTACTATAAGAATCAACGGGAGTTCGTCCCGCTTTAGTTGTACCGGATCTTTGGATGAGTGACCGTCGTCTGCCACAAAATCGAACTCGTCAATTGATACCTTATTAACTTTTTTCGATTCAGTTACGGAAGCCATAATTTGCGTAGTTTCGAGATGTTCTTTTCCCAAAGGAATTCTAATTGTGAACGCAGTTCCGCCACCCTCTTTGCTTTCAACTTTAATTTCCCCTCCGTGTAATTCTACAAGTTCTTTAACCAAAGCCAATCCAATACCGGTGCCTTCGTGCTCTCTGGTTGCCGATGAATCCACTTGATAGAACCGGTTAAAAACATTTTCCAATTTATCAGCCGGAATTCCAATGCCAGTATCTTTCACTATAATTTCCACGGATTTTTCATCGTCGCTTAAGCCAATAGTTACTTCAATAGTTCCGCCTTCGTTTGTAAATTTTATCGCATTCGAAAGAAGATTGTTTAGAATCTTCTCCATTTGGTCTTTATCGAAATAAACGTGGAGATGTGCTTGTTTGCTGAATATTTTCAGTGCAATATTTTTTCTTTCCGCCCATGAAGCGAAACCCATAATTATTCCGTTCGAGAAAGAAATAATATCCGATTCCGAAGCACGCAGCTGCATTTTATTTGATTCCAGAGCGCTTAAATCCAGAAGCTGTTTTATTAAAAAGAAAAGCCGGTTAATATTTCTTAATGCCATTTTCATTCTTCTGCCGGTAATCGGGCTCTTATTTTCACGGAGTTCTTGTTCAACAGGTCCTTTAATCAACGACAGAGGAGTTCTGAATTCATGCGAAATGTTGGCGAAGAAATCCGTTTTCATCTTGTCCAATTCTTTCAGTTTATCCGCCTCTGCTATATGAGTTAGAGCCGATAATTTATGTCTTTGCCGGTTTAATTCGTATTTACGAATAAAGTATAAGATTACTAAAAATGACAGACCGTAAAACAAATACGCCCACCAAGTAAGATACCAAGGGGGAATTATGCTTATACGAATATCCAACTCCTTTTTGCTCCAGCTGCCGGCACCTTGCGCCACTCTGGCCTTAAAGGTATAATTCCCGGGAGGTACATTGGTGAATATGGCTCTCCTTTCATTTGCGGGATAAATCCAATCGTCCTGGAACCCTTCCAACTTATACGAATATTTGTTCTTTTCGGGAGGCAGAAAATTCAATGCGGACAATGATAAAGCAAAACTGTTCTGTTCGTGGGGTAATTCGATATCAGTAACTTGAGAAATTGGCCTATTCAGCGGTGAGTTTTTTTCTCCATAAATAACCGGAACAAAGTTCAGAAAGAATTCTGTTGCCACCGGGGCTGTCGGAATTTCAACATTCCTAATTTCTTCGGGAGAAAAAATTGTTATTCCTTTGGCCCCTGCAAAAAACATTTCTCCCTTTGCATTCCGGTGAGCATTTTGACCATAGAAAAATCCGAAATTATCTTCTTCTATTCCGTCCGCTTTATTATAATTTTTAACTGCAATAATATCGCTTGTTTTACTGTCCAATATTACGTTGCAAAGTCCCTTGTTCGTTCCGATCCATAGATTTCCTTTATTATCAACCAATATTGAGGAAGCAACATTGCCCGGCAAGCCATCTCGATCGGTAAAGTTTAAAAAAGATTCATTCCTTTTATCGAACCGGTATATTCCGTCGCCGGCTGTTCCTATCCATAAATATTTGCCGGGATTATGACTATCCGGAGTAACTGCGTGAATATTATAATGTTTTCTTTTTATACCGTCTTCCCGATTAAGACTGTAAATTCTAATACTGCCGGTTATTGAATTAAATTTAACTAATCCGAGGCTGGTGCCAAGCCAAACATTTGCCGTATTTTCCACATAGATACTATAAAACGTTTCGTTGGCTTTAGGGATCTTATTTTTCAAATATTTATTTAAATCGAATCGAAGAATTTTATTTGTTGATATATCAATTTTGCTTAACAAAAACATTCCACGAATATTTTTATTCGTTTTAGTTCTCTCGGTCAATTTCACCCATGCGCCGCTCCAGATATTACCTTCCGAATCCCTTGCTAATGCCGTTACATTTTCGCTGAAATATCCATTTTGTTTTTTAAGCTTTTTATTCCTCTCTATCTCACCGGGGGAATAAGATCTTATTTCAACTTCTTCGGATACTTTGAGATAATCTTCGCGACTCAAACCGAAGCTTTCTACCGGATTCATTTTATTATTATAAGGATCGTACCGGTAAAGTCCGCCAAATTCACTGGCAATCCAAATAAACCCATGTCCATCTTCCTCAATCTTATTCTTGAAAGTCCAATATGGAGTGGAAGTTGGTGTCCAATATTCGGATAAAACCTCTCCGGTATAACGGTTACACCTATAAACACCATCGTTGGCAATCCATAAATCTCCGTGGGAATCTTCGAATACAAAACGCATATCTATAAGTTTTTTGTAAACAACTTTATCCAGCTTGGAATTGTATTTATTGAACCGTATTGAATTTGAATCGAATTTATACAAGCCGTTCGTATTCGTTCCGAACCAAAAATTCCCGTTCCGGTCTTTGTAAACGGAATTGATTAAATAGGGCAAAGTTGAATTTCCTTGAAGAGATTCGTCGCCCGGGAATTTCAAAAACTTTTCGCTGTCAAAATCAAATAATGCAAATCCCTTATCCTTTAATTCTACCCATAAATAATTCTTATGGTTTAACTCAATTTCTTCTAACGCTCCGGTTCTGTAAAGATAAAAATCGTAAGTGAATTTTTGGAAGTTTGTTTTATCATTCAATGGTTTGGATGGATTGACCGGCGGAGTAAATTTTATAAGACCCATTGAAGATTTAGCCCAGATTCTTCCAAAACTGTCTTCCAACAAATTCAATATGGGATTCTTTAATACCGGTGAGCTTTTTTCGAATTTATCATAAATCCTTTCGAAGTTAAATTCATACTCATCTTCATCTTTTCTATTTGCAACCGGGAGCATACGCATTAAACCGCCATAGCTGCCCACCCAAATATTTTCTTTACTGTCAATTAAAACAGAATAAATTACATTCTGAGGTTTAGTAGCATCATTTCCATAAAGGGCAAAACGCTTGCTTAAGTATTTCTCTTTTTTAAGCAAATCAAAACTTACACTATTCCCTTTGGCGCCATCTTCCAAACGAATGCACCAAACGCCCACCGAACTGCCAACCCATATTACTCCGTTCTTGTCTTCGCTAATCGAGAATATTCTTTTCTGAATATTTTTGTAGTCTAGATTATCGTTCAGGTTTAACGAAACAAATTCATTAGTATTTCTATCGAAACAATCCAATCCGGTTTCTGTACCAATCCACAGCCATCCCCGCGAATCTTCGAAAATACAATTTACAGTGTTATTGGAAAGTGATGTTGAATCGTCAATTTTGTTGGAATATATTTTAAAATTGTAACCGTCGTATCTTACAAGACCGTCGCGTGTGCCTAACCAAATAAATCCTTGCTCATCTTGAATTATACAATTTATAGTATTGGAATTTAATCCTTCTTCTATTCCGTAATGCTTAAATTGAAAATTAATCAGTTGACCACTGCGCTTTGTATCCAATTGCCCTCCAATATTGTTAGGCAAAACCCTATTTAAGCATATTAAGAAAGCGACAGCTAATAGTATTATCCGAAATCGTAATTTCATTATTAATAATTTTGCAGAATCGTTTGTTATTAAAACCCTATAAGAAAGGAGAGAATATTCTTTCGACAGTAATCCCTTCTTTTCCGTAGATAAAGTTAATTAAAATGTTATATTA
>CAZULK010000191.1:0-4698 GCA_964621225.1 uncultured Melioribacteraceae bacterium
GGAGTACCAACCAATGATAATCTCATATTTCTCCTATATGTGTATAACGGCGTCGCTTTTCACCCGCCTGCCCTCCCTAGCGGAGCGAAGGAGGGTCCGCCCCGAATTTATCCGCCTCTGGCGGACAGCGATGCGGCTTATTTGCAACAAATTTATAATTACTTGAATTTTTCATTTACATACAAAACAAAAACAGTAATTTTACACGAACAACACAAACCCCAAAAATTACGAAAATGCCACAGCGTGTCGGCGGTCGGTTTTGATGCGCGGGTTATATTACACTTTGTATTTTGGATATGAATACTCATTAAAATACTCTTTAAGTTTCTCAACGTTTTCAAATTCTAGATGTGTATATGCTCTTGGATTATAATAAGTCGGGAATAATAAATAGTAAGTTGGTCTATCGTTTGCTTTGTATAATTCACCTTGTATACCAAATTTATTTTCCAAATCTTCAATCTTAGTAACATTGAATAAATCTTTTCCTATTTTGTCCTTACCCTTAGGGATAAAATGATTTTTTTTAAAATCAGGCGATGAATATTCAAAAACTGTGGTCAAATCTAATTTTCTACTTGCATCAGCAGATTGAATTAATTCTTGATTAGTTTTATTTACTGGATACCATAAATTTATGAACATTCCATTGTCTACAAGTGCATCTATAAGTGGTTTAAAATCTAAATCCGCAGTGAGAAGAGTAGCTTTCGACATATTTTTCCTAAAAGAATGATTTAGCATATCAACAGCAATCATAATATCAACTTTTTTCTGTTCGATTCTTCTTCGTCTTCTTCTTGCCGTACCTTCATAAACGTGATATCCATCTAATAAACTAAGCTTAGTGAAAAAATCCTTAGTGGATTGAACACGAATATTAAATTCATCTTCTGATTCACTTTGACTTTTTGCTGGTAATGAATCATAATAAAATATTTTTATGAATTCTCGGTTAAGTTTTTGATAATCAAACTCTATTTTATCGCCATCGAAAAATCTTTCAGAATAATCCTTAAGGGTTTCTCTAAGACAACCACCATCAATAAATAAATATTTTCCTTCCATAGCTATTATTTAACCCGATAAAAATTCCCGTCTATAGGACTTACAATTCCTTCTCCCGAATAATTAATTGTTCATTATTGAAATAATCTATATTGAAAAAGTTTAAGGGATATTCATTCCGCCGCCGCCCCGGCTTTTCGTGAAAATGCAGAATATTTTCTTTTATGTAATTCATCCAAAAAGAATTTTTTACAAAATTACGGCGTGAAAGAAATAAAAGCAAGAGGGAAAGAAGATTTTTTAATCACGGCATTAAGCTAAAACTCATTTAACCACAAAGTACACAAAGGAGGCACGAAGGAAGGAAGGTTAGGGTTTTTCCAGAATCATGTATCGCAACGGAAAGCCCTTAGTTTCAGAATATCTGTTTTCCAATACATTAAAAATGTTATTTTGCAAAACCAAACTATCTTCAACCGGGTGACACCCTCCGGTAAAAGAGTTAAAAATTCTGAATAAGCTTGCCCAAACTTTTGCCTTTATAGACTTGGGAAAAGACATGAAAACAGCAAACAATTTTCCCTTGGGTCTTAGCGTTCTATTTATTTCCGCTAACAGAAACGGCACTTCGTTCATGTTACAAAAATCAATAAAACAATTTAAGTAAACGGAAACAATTTCATCGTCACCAAAGGGAAGTATAAAATATTTTGTGCTCACCAAATTAACATTCTTGATTTTGCGCTTCTTCAAATACTTCCGTGCAATGAGTGTGGTTGCTTCCGAAAAACAGATTAGATTCAAATTACTTCCGTCGCCTTGTGAAGCCAGCATATCAATTACCGGATCGGTTGGGGGAGATATAATCAACTTTTTTCCGTTTAGATTTTCGGAATCTTTAATTTGTTGCTTCCTTGCATCCAATTCGAACTTTCTTGCCCAAAAGTTGAAATATTTTGAAATCCTTATATAAGAATCGTTAATATCCATTATGCCTTCCGTTCGCTCTTCTTAATATGTAAATTCTAACATAGAAGATTGCCGGATTTTCGAAACAATAATTCAATTAAAGAATTAATTTAATATTCTTCCCCAAAATTACAATGCAAAAAGAATAAAGACGATTTAGAATATTAATTCAATAAAATCACCTGCCGGTTAGCAACTAAAAAAACAAGGCAAAAGAATTAAAGCAACAAAGAATTTACGCCAAAGACAAAATTCTTTTCTCCAAAATTATTCAACCTCCATGTGAATTCGAACTGTAATGGGAAGAGAGGATGGTTAATGCCAAAGCCGGCTTCTAAGAGTGGCCGGGTGAATTCTTTAAATTCTCTTGTGGTATCAAACTCTTTAAGCCTTCCCGAGGATTTAATCATTGCTGCGGAAAGGTATATTTTTAATTGTAGTTGAGCTTTTTTTAAAACCGGTATTCCAAGTTTTCTAAAAAGCACGTCCTTCAAGTCCTCTTCCAAAAACAGAGTTAAAAGCTCGTCTCCGTATACCTTTCCAACTTCGATTGTTCTTAAAGAAAAGGATTTTCCCACTGAGCTAATATTTCCCGGCAACACAAAAAGGTCTTGATAAGGCAACAGATCATTTGAAAACATATAATCCGCTCTGAAGCGTAAATTGGTTGCCTTTAAAGTATTCACAATTCCATTTAGATTTAAATGGTACTTAACGAATGTCCCGTTGAACGAACCGTCAAATTCTCCAAAAGTAACATCGCCGCCGAAGCCCAAAGCATTCTTTTCTGTTATCCTTCGCCTGTAATATCCGTCTTCGTAATAATTTCTGAAGTCGAATTTCAGCGATAGTTTTACGGTGCTTGTTTTTCCCTCGTCTATATTTGGATTGTTTCTGAATAGCCGGTCTCTTTTTAAAATGGAAAAATTTGTATTCACGTTTGCACTTTTAATATCCCTCAAACCTAACTCAACACCGGCTAATAAGAATTGAAGCAACTCTGTTTTAACGCTAAAGTTAATTCCTTTGGAATAAAAATAATCTCTGAAATCATACTTGGAAAATAAATTCAGTATTGTAGAGGTAAAATCGTTGTAATAATCATAACGGCCAAATAGCGTTTCTACATTATCGAAGGCACTCATACTAATAGATGTGGTACGATAATCTCCCAATAAATAGGAAGCTCTGAACCGCCATTTAAATTTATCGTCGGCAAATCCATATCTTACGGCCGTGTTCCCGAAAAACCTTTTGTTTATTAGTTCGGACCAACCGATCTTCAAATTTAAAGCATGTCCTTCAACTCTGTTAAATGAATATAATCCCAACGGACCGGTCAGTGTATAATTGTCATTGAATCTAAAGTCAGTTGAAAACCAAGAAAAATTTTCGAAGAACGATTTCGGTGCATTTTTTAAACTATCATATCTTTTATAGGCAGCAACTTCTTCTTTCGATTGGGGAATGGTTTGTGTAGAACTCCAATACGATGAATCCTTTTGGTCTGCATCGGTTAAAACCTTTATGATTGCTCCTTCAAAAACTTTATCCGGAATATCGGGGTTTATCTCGTAGTCGTAAAAAATTGAATTTAATTCTGTTTCGAAGGGAAACATGCCGAACACATTCCCCCTTGCCTTGATTCTATAATCTATTGGCATATATATCCCGTTTCCATAAGGAAGGAATTGTTGAAAAACCTTAACGCCGTAAAACAATCCCGCCGGATTTGCAGCCTTATTAATGTTAATATCCAATTTAACCATATTGAATTGCCCCTCAGCAATGTATAAATCACCATAAAATCCGGGATCTGACTCGTCTTTTGTACTAAAATAAATTTTATATATTTTATTACCGTCCCACATTAACGAATCCGACAGATAATAATAGTAATAATCCAATGCATTATCATCGAGAGGTCCCGGAATGGAGATGTTGAAAAACTCAATATCATCACCGTAAAAATCCTGAATGAGTCTTCCGCCGGTGAGAATATTTATAGTTTCGGGAGCGTTGGAGGTTTGTCTTCTGGCAACAATTTCTTCTTTTAGCTTATCGGGAAGTTTAAAATAACCAATGCTTTCATTCTCAATTATTCCCGAAATATTCAAACTGGAATCTTTCGCTTCGTCTTCCACCTGAACAGAGATTTCGTTATCAGTACCTTTCAAATCCCCCTTTGTTCTTACTAGACCTTTTGTGTAAGCCCTGTAAATATATGATTTAAGTACGCCTCTTCGTTTATGCTTATACTTAATTGCGTTGTTAATAATTCTCACTGCCGGATTAATGCCCGGCTCAACGGTAACTTCGGGAAAATTCACAAATGATTTCTTTAAAGATACTATCAGATAAATATTTGAATTTAATTGAACATTCAAAGTATCCGATTCGTAACCCAAATATGAAACTATTAGGATATAATTTCCCTTTTTCAGTTTTAACGAGAATTCGCCTTTGTCGTTAGCGGAGGTGCCCAGATTTTTACCGTCGACCCTTACGTTGGCATAAGCCAAATAAGATTCATTTTTTGAATCTTTCACTATTCCGCTTACTTCATAAACTTGTGCAAATAAGTTGACGGATAAAAATATGATAATTAATGTTTTTTTCATTTTTTCTTTTTCAATACAATAACCATTGCGTCGGAATCTTCAGATTCGTCCAATTCTTTTGGCGGTATAAAATACAAACTTCCGAACATCCAATATT
>CAZULK010000192.1:0-4682 GCA_964621225.1 uncultured Melioribacteraceae bacterium
TTTTGCCTTTTTAATTTTGAATTACCACTTGAATAAATTCCCCTCATCCCTTAATATTGAAAAAAATAGATATCTATGAACTACATAAAAAAAATATTTTACGGGGGAATGAGAAGACTGAATTTTCGACAGTAGTTGAGCTAATACTTGTAAAAGTAATTTGTCAACATTCACAACTCCGTCAGAAGAAATTAAATTTATAAATAGATTGTTCATTAGAAATGGGTTTAATTTTTACGGTTGAATAGAATGTTATGTTATGTTATATTTTAATAAAGTAATGGGGAAATTAAATACTTTACTAATTATGAAGGAGAAAATTATCATGAAAATGTCAATTATCCTCGTTCTGACAATGATTTATTTTTCATCTCCCTTCAATGTCGTTAGTCAAGAAAATCCAGCCCAAAATAAGCAAAATGGCCAGTCCTCTTACGTTGAAAATGATTCACTCTTCTCCTTTCTACCGGAAGGGACAGTAATCCATAAGCGAACAAAGGATAAGATTTATTGCTTCCTGCCTCATAATACTAAAATTCAGGGAATCTTATGCAAGGGTGGCAATCAACATGACTGGGAAACTGTTTTTTATGTCAATGGTAAATTAGCCCTTGCCTGGCTGGCCAAACCTGAAGAAATCCAAGGAGTGCCTTGTGCTTCGGCCAGCTTCTGGACAGAACTATTTGGTAGTACTGCGGCTGTTACTTTTCATAATAATGGCAAATTAGCGGGATGCAAATTAGCGAAGGATGTAACCATCGATGGTCACTCTTTCGAGAAGGGTGATTATGTGCGTTTTGACTCTAAAGGGAAGTTGATTTTAGAAAATTGAACTGCGGAGACGACATAAAAAAGCTGCTCCACCTGACCGCTGTTCCGCTGGCGCTCCATAGTGGCAGGTGAGCCTGGTCGTTAGCTAGCTTGAGAGAATTATGAGAAAATATTTTTTATTAACATTTTTTTTCTTTGGCTTGGTAAAACCTATGGTTTGCAAGAGAGTTCTAAAGTGATTGATACCTTATTTGTTTCAATTAACCCGGTAACGAAAATAAAATTTTCCTTACCGGAGAATACAAGGGTTAAACTTTCAATTTTTAATATGCTAGGTGAAAAAGTGACAGATTTAATAAACACTAGCTTATCAAAGGGTCTTCATGAAATTGATTTTGATGCATCAGAATTAACATCCGGCACATATATTTATAAAATAGAAACAAATAGGTTTATAGATATTAAGAAATTATTGCTTGTAAAATAATTGAATTGACAGCTCCTCAAAAAACTTGGGGAGCTTTTATTATATGCTTGTTCAAACAATCAAGGAAAAGAAATATTGAACTATAACCAATTATTTTCCGTTTCGCTTTAGCAAAGGTATCTTTGTATACTCAATATACATTCGTGGTTTTCCTGAAGGTCCGAAGGACTCCTATGGATGATGTCGAGCATAACGCCTATTAAACTTGGGCTAAAGCCCATTTTGATTGATTGCCTTTTTTCATCTTTTCATAATCAAAAAATTCTTATATTAAAGAATAAATTAAAATTATCTTAAACTTTCTACAGAAAGGCGGAACAATTGCCAAATAAATTGAAAGCACTTTTGGTTTATCCCGAATTTCCGGATACATTCTGGTCTATGAAACATGCCGTAAGAATAATGGGCAAAAAATCCACGTACCCCCCATTGGGCTTGATGACGGTATCTTCTTTGTTGGGGAATGAATGGGAAAAGAAACTTATTGATTTGAATGTGGAACCGCTCACCCAAGAACAAATTGATTGGGCGGATTATATATTTATTTCCGCAATGAATGTTCAAATTGATTCTGTACGGGATATTATAAAAGTAACAAAGCAAAGAGGGAAAAAAATAGTTGCCGGCGGAACTCTTTTCACCCATGAATATCATCTTTTCCCGGAAGTAGATCATTTTGTTTTAAATGAAGGTGAAATTACTTTACCTAATTTTTTGAATGACTTGAAAAAGGGATCCCCACAAAAAATATACTCAAGCGATGAATTTGCCAATGTTCAATCTTCACCTCTGCCGGATTGGGAAATAATCAATCCGAAAAAATATAGTTATGCTATTGTCCAATATTCGAGGGGATGTCCGTATAATTGTGATTTCTGCGATGTTACTACTTTATTCGGAAGAAATCCCAGAGTTAAAACTCCCGGTCAAATAATAAGTGAGTTAGATATTATAGTAAAAGAAAAAGGCTTTAATTTTATCCTTTTTGCGGATGATAATTTGATTGGTAACAGGCGTAAATTAATGAATGAACTATTACCAAAAATTATTGAATGGAGAAAAACTCTAAAGTCCGCTGTTTATTTTCATACGCAAGTAACTGTAAATTTAGCAGATGATGAAAAGTTAATGTCAATGATGCTCGAAGCAGGCTTTAGAAATATATTTGTCGGTATCGAAACACCGGATGAAGAAAGTTTAAAACTGAGTAGAAAAACCCAAAACTTAAACCGCGACTTAATTAAATCAATCAATAAACTACATTCTCGGGGATTCATAGTCGTAGGTGGTTTTATAGTCGGCTTTGACAATGACGATGAAAATATTTTCGAGAGACAATACAATTTTATTCAGGAAAGCGGCATCGTACTTGCAACCGTTAATATATTGAAATCACCCCCCGGAACGGCACTTTATGAAAGGATGAAGAAAGAGAATAGATTGATTGATAATTTTTCATTTCAAGAATACAAATCGAATTTCAGACCGGTTATGGATTCCCAAATACTTGAAAATGGTTTTCGTGAATTAATTCAAAAAGTCTATTCACCGGAATTTGTATATCAGAGAATTAAAAAATTTTTGAATGATTATTCCTATCCGAAATTGAAACATAAAACTCCGGAAAAATTAAAACTAAAGTATTTGCTTCCTTTTATTAATTCAGTACTCCAAATAGGAATTAAGAGTGATTTCCGAAAATATTTTTGGTCACTCTTTTTTTGGACAATTAAAAACAAAAGGAAGTATCTCGATCATGCTATGTTAAATACAATTATGATGTATCAATTGAATGCTTTACTTAATAATTATAAATCACACTTAAAGGAAAGAGAGCTCAGTTCTTAGATAATTCAGGACAGTACAAGTTTTTCCAACCATATAGCAGTTTCTTTGCTATGGTGTATAGCATTATGAATAAAATAAAAAATGATTCGTCATAGCGAATCTCACCAACAAATTAAGAAATAATTCAATCACATTATTGCTGCCGGATTCATCCGGCGGTTTATATTTTTTCTCCTAATCAATTTGGGGTTCGGGCTAAACAATTCGTGTTGTAATGACGGGATAATTTAATCTTCATCGTTTATAAAAATAATTCTAATTTTACTATTTTTGAATTCATATAAATAAAACAAAAGCCGATATGAAAAATAATTTTTATACCGAATTCGATTTCGAAAGAATTAAAGAGAGTCCGAGACCGGATGAATTCCGCACTCCTTTCCAGATTGACAGAGACAGAATTATACATTCATCCGAATTCAGACGATTGCAAGGGAAAACCCAAGTATTCATTCCCGGCGAATTTGATTTCTACAGAACCAGATTGACACATTCTATTGAAGTGGCTCAGATAGGTAGAAGCATTTGCAATTACTTAAACCATTCCGGAGAAAATGAATTAAACGACGAATACTTTATCGATTCGGATCTGGTTGAATCGGCTTGTCTTGCACACGATTTGGGGCATCCTCCTTTCGGTCATGCCGGGGAAAGAACATTAAACAGACTTATGAAGCCATACGGCGGGTTCGAAGGAAATGCACAGACTTTAAGACAGATTACCGAAATCTTTTATACGGCAGACAAAAAAAGAAGGGGCATGAATGCAACCAGAGCATTCATCGATTCCATATTAAAATATAAAGCGGTTTATTCCGATTTTGATAATCCGCATCATCACTTCCTTTACGACGAACAGAAAAAATTTATCGATTTCATTTTTAAGGGGAGGGATCACAATATTCAATCATCTGATGAATTGAATAAATTCAGATCGATTGAATGCCAAATTATGGATTGGGCAGACGATACAGCCTACGCTGTGCACGATATTGTCGATAGCATTGAGGCGGGATTCATGACGATTGCCAGAATATCACGCTGGCAAGATGAAAACGGAAATCAACTAACCAAAAACCAAAATCATTATTTGGATGAAATAATGAACTGGATCCGGTCGGGTGATTTCAAAAGACAATTCGGCGCGCAAATCGGGGATTTTGTTCAAGCTTGTTCAATCAAAAAACGAAGTACATTCCTTGATGATTTAACCAACAGATATAAATATGAATTGATTATTGATAATGAATGCTTCGAGAAGGCTGAAATATACAAACGTATCTCAGTAGAATTAGTATTTCAATCCGCTCAGTTGCACCAAATGGAATTCAAGGGAAATGCAATGTTGACCAAAATATTCGAAGTGTTGAAAGCAAATTATGTCGATTCAATTAGCGAAATGAAACTTCTCCCCGATTTTTCCGATTACATTATTCGCAATGAAGCGGATGAAAAGAAACGCGCACGATTGGTTTGCGATTATATTGCCGGTATGACAGATGCATTTGCATTGAGAACATACAAGCGATTGTTCGATCCCGAATTCGGATCGATCGTGGATTTGACATAAAATTTA
>CAZULK010000193.1:0-4625 GCA_964621225.1 uncultured Melioribacteraceae bacterium
AGCTACAAAGGTAAGCCTTGCGGTTTTGTAAATAAATTTCATAGCAACACCCTTATGTTAGTGTAAAAATAATCCCCGGCTGGATTTCATTTATGCAATATAGGATGGCTAGTCCAGTATTACAAAAAATTAAATCTGGCTGTGTTTTTCGTCACACGGATTTTGTGAAAGTGACTGTTGGCTGGCAAAACAAATATAGGTTAATTTGTCTTATTTTCCAAAATTAATTAATTACAAAGGCTGCCCGGCTGAAGGCAGCCTCAAAAAAAATGTAAAGAACTATTTAATTAGCATCATTTTTCTTACTGAAATATTATTCCCGGCTTGAACTCTGTAGAAATAAATACCGGAGGTTAAACCGAAAGCGTCTGCGTTGAATTCCACATCATGATTGCCCGCTTCAAGTTCGCCGTTGAATAATTCTGCCACTTCCCTACCTAAAATATCGTAAACGCTTAATTTTACATTCATTTTAGAAGGAAGAGCGAATTTAATTATTGTACTCGGATTGAAAGGATTCGGATAATTTTGCCATACGGTGAATTTTTCGGGAATGGTTTCTTCCTCTACTCCGGTAGTTTGATCCAGAGTGAAATGAGCAATAGGTGAATAATCGGAATAATCCCCGTTGGAGGTTTTGGATCTGGCTCTCCAATAATAAGTTTCTCCGGCGCTTAATCCGCTCAATTGATCGTAGGGATTGGCTAATCCACTTACAACTGTTGAGTTCGACATATCGGAATTAGTGGAATATTCAACTTCGTAAGTTAACTGGGATTCCGATTGAACGGGCAATACCCAAGAAAGTGTAGGAGAATCGTTATTGATCACAACGTTGTTAGGTCCGCCTATAAGAGGTTGAACCGGTGATGCACCGGGATCAACAACAAATGTTTCAGTAGTGGAGAAACCGGAAGAAGTTGAGGAATATAAAGTTTTTACTTTCCATGAATATGTTGCCCCGGGAGTTAAATTGGACAACTGCACGGAATTGGTTGTCGGATTTGGCGAAACGGTATTATCCGTTGAAACAAATCCGTCTTTGCTGTAATGCACTTCATAACCTACCACACCGGCAGTACTTCCGTTCAAATACCAATATAATGTAGGCGATTTTGTATAAACTGTAACACCGCCAACCGGATAAGAGAGTGTGGGGGTTACTGTTGAACTTCCGTAAACAACGAACGAACCGGATGACCAAGTTCCGTAACTCGTTCCGTATGCGGCAACAGCCCAATAATATGTTTTACCATAGGTCAAATTAGAAGTAAATGTGTAATATGTTTGGGTTAAAGATGTTATATCGGCTGTTCCTTTATAATCCGTTCCCCAATCAGAGGAATTATTATCGGCTTTCCATCTCACCGTATATTTGGTTAATCCGGTGGACGAACCATTCAAATACCAGTAAACTGTAGGTTTGAGTGAGTAAACCGTTTCTCCGTTGGTGGGATAGAAAGCTACAGCCGAACCCGAACTTGCCTGATAAACCACGAAGGATTCGGTTGCGGAGGTCATTGTGCTACTTCCTTCCTTAGCTACAACATACCAGTTGTATGTCTTTCCGGCAGTCAACCCGGTTAGTTGATAATACAGACTCGTTATGTCGGAGGAATTCGCTTTTGTGAACGAACCTGCAGTGCTTTCTTTGTAATACAAATCGAATGTAACACCAGTGGTGGATTTACCGGTGTACCAATACATATAAGGAGAAGTTGTATAAACCGTAACACCATCCGTAGGATAAGAAAGCTTCGGTTGAGCTAAATTGGAAGTACTTTGTGTAACAAATGATTCGTTACTCGTCCATGAACCGGTAACTTCATCTGAGGTACCTCTCTTATATACTGCTCTCACACGCCAATAAAAAGTAGTTCCTCCCGCAAGAGCAGTAGTAGCAGTGTAAAAATAATTCGAAATGTTCGTTACGTCTATTGCGGGCGAACCGAACGCATTGTCATCGTCAACTTGAATATCGAAAGTTACATCCGTTCCGATACCATTAATATACCAGGAGAATGTCGGTTTGTTATAATAAACCGTTGTTCCTCCCGTGGGGTAAGACAATGTGGGTGTTTCCGCACCACCGGCGGTAGTAAATTTATTCGCCGATGAATAGGAGATAATATCTCCGCCTGAAGTTAGCGCAATTACTCTCCACCAATAAGTTTTACCCTGCAATAAATTAAATGTGTAATAAATCTGCGAAGTAGTTGCTTCGAAATCGGGTGTTTGAGTCCAATCGGGATTAGACCCGCTCGATTTTGAAGTAACTTGAACTTTAAATTGAATCGAACCGTAAGATGAAGAATACCAACTAAAATACGTTCCGGTCACATATACCGTAGAATTATTTGCGGGAGTTCCCAAAGTAAGAGTTACCGAAGGAATCGTAGTAAATGAAAATGTTGAAGACCATGACCCTGGATTACCGCCATTTGTAGAGACTCTCCAATAATAGGTGGTATTATTATCTAATTTTTCAGCTTCGGTTAATGTATAAGAAGTTTCATTACCCGTAAATGCTTTATCGATAACTGTGGTACCAAAAGTACTGCTTGTTGAAACTTGGAATTTCTCATTATTCGAACCCTGTGACCATTGAAAAGTCGGTTGGATACTCACCCCCGTATCGCCGTTTGCCGGGGATGTTAAAGTTGGCTGAGCTAAAAGCAAAGCCGGCATTAAGATAAGCACAGCACAGATTCTGTAAAATTTGTAAATGTTATTCATAACATACACTCCTTCCGTTTATATTTCCGGCTGGTTTTTGACTAAAATAGAGAAAATGTCATAATTTTCAATTGGCTGGCATTTGAATATACATTAATAAAGTATTTTTGTCAAGTGTTTTAGATCAATAAAATATTAAAGCGGGCAGGTAAATATTCGGGCAAAATTAGTGAATTAAGGCTTGAATAGTTAGATGAAAAATAAACTGAAATTATACCGGACTCTGTGAGCTTAGTGCCTCCTTGTGCTACTTTGTGGTTAAAAAATGATTTTCTAAATAGTTAAAACATGAACAATAAACAAAAGATGGATTAAGTAAGAAGGACTTTGTGAGCTTTGTGCCTCCTTTGTGCTACTTTGTGGTTAAAAATAAAAAAAATGTAGCGACGAGGAAAACCCCGTCACTACAGGAATGAAGTATCATAAAATATTCAAAGCTCTCTCGAGATCATTAAGAATATCCTCATATTCTTCCAATCCCATCGCCAATCTTATACCTCCTGCATCCAGACCGTGATCGGCGAGCTCTTCCGGCGGAACGACTGAATGCGTCATCGAAGCCGGGTGTTCAATTAATGTCCTTGTGTGTCCCAAACTTACGGCAAGAGTCATTGTGTATGCGTTGTCTGCCACCCAGTCCATGAATTTTCTTCCCAAATCTTTGCTCTCTGCCGGAGTTTCCCCTTTCAGAACAAAATAAATCAACGCTCCTGGCGCAAAATTTCCTTTGAAATCTTTCATTTGTTTTTTTGCCAATTCGTAAAAACGGAATGACTTCAATCCGGGATAATTAACAAATTCAACTTTGGGATGATTTTCCAAATACTCAGCAACTTTTTGAGCATTTTCAATTTGCTTCTTTTGTCTCAGCGGAAGTGAAGGAAGACCGTAAGTAAGAATAGCCCAAGCGCTTTTTGTATTGAGCACAGCACCAAAGTCTTTTCTGTATAGTAGAAGTGAATCCCTGTATTCCTTTCTGCCAATAACCACACCGCCCATATCCGTTCCAAATCCGCCGATTCCTTTTGTGAGGGAATGAACTACGAAATCTGCACCTAATTCCAACGGCCTTTGGCAAAAAGGAGTTGCAAAAGTATTATCCACAACAATCTGAATTTTATTATTTTCATCTCTCCTTTCGTTTGCTTCTTCAACCACCTTTCGTACCGATTCGATATCTATCAAATCCAAGTTTGGATTCGAAGGAGTTTCAAAATAAATCACTTTTGTGGAGTCGGTGATTACTGCCTTTAACTCCTCTACATTATTCAAATTGATGGAATGAACGCCAATGTTGTATCTGGGATACCAATTTTTAAGAAGAGAAAGTGTGCAACCGTATAATGTGTGGTGCGTAACAATTTCGTCGCCCGATTTTGTGAGTATTCCCAATACAGCCGAAATCGCACCCATTCCGGTTGCAAAAGTCACTGCCATTTCCCCGTTTTCCACAAATGCCAAATTTTCTTCCAGAAGATCTTTGTTAGGTTCGCCTAATCTGTCGTAAATAAAGATTGGCGCTTCATTATTCTCCAAATTGGTATTGGCGAATTGTTCGAATCCGTGCGCTCCCCTTTCCACCGAATCCAACCGGAAAGTAGTGGATGATGAAATGGGCGCAGTTACATGGTGTGAATAATCCCAATGACTCGAAATATTCTTTCCGTAAATTATTCTCGTATCCATTGAATATTTCGATTCGTCGATTAAGCTCTGAGTCTTGCCGTTGTTATCTTTTTCCGAGGGCATTTTAGCCTCCTAAATTTTATTAATTTGGTAATTCCAAATTATAAGGGAAGGAGTAAAAATCAAAAATGTTTATTAAAAACCCACGGTTGAAGAGTCTGTTGCACAAGTGAGCGAGTTCAAGTCCTACTCAGGCATAATTT
>CAZULK010000194.1:0-4612 GCA_964621225.1 uncultured Melioribacteraceae bacterium
TCCTTGTGCGGGACTTTTACCAATTCTAAGTACTCCGTCTATGTCAATCAGTAATGGCTTCATGAATCTATTCCTTTTCTCGATAAAACACCTTGAGCATAATAATGTTTTACTTCTTTCATTTCGGTTACAAGGTCGGCCGTTTCAATCAATTCATCGGGGCAGTATCTGCCCGTAAGAATAAGTTCCGCCTCCAAAGGTTTGCTTTCAATTACCTCAAGCAAGTAATTCAAATCCAACAATTTGAAATAAACTGCCACACAAGCTTCATCCAGAATATAAACATCGAACTCTTTTTTCTTCATTGATTCGATGACAGAGTTCAAAGCGGAATTCAATTTCATTTTTTCATCTTCCGGAGGAAGTTCCTTGCGGTAAACCCAGTCATCCCCGCACACTTGTTTTACAACAATTGCATCCCCCAGCTTTTTTAATGCTTTAATTTCGCTGTAGGGATACTCTTTCATTATTTGAAGAATAAACACTTTCTTCCCAGCGCCTGCCGCTCTAAGTGCAAGTCCTAAAGCCGCGGTTGTTTTACCTTTCCCGTTTCCGGTATATATGTGTATATATCCTTTATCTTCCATGAACATAAAATCGAATTAACTAATCGAAAAGTTAATTGAATACTTAGGAATATTCAAAAATAAAAAAAGGCCGCCGGAAGGCGACCTTTGGGAGGGATGGATTAGTTGTATTTGATTGATTAAACAATTTTTTCGAATTCGGGATATGCTTCCATTCCGTGTTCGGCAATATCGAGTCCGTCCATTTCTTCCTGAGGCGAAACACGCAACCCAACTAGTTTATCTATTAATTTGAAAGCAGCAAACATCACGGGGAAAGTCCATAAAAACGCCGCCGCAACTCCAATAGCCTGAACCCCAATAGTGGAAAGGCTGAATCCCGCCGAATCAAATATCCCGGCTGCCAAAGTTCCGAAAGCCCCGCAAACACCGTGAACCGAAATTGCACCTACGGGATCGTCAATTTTCAGTTTACGTTCAATGAATAACACCGAAAGTACAACTAACACACCGGCAATTGCACCAGTTATAACGGACGACCAAGGGAGAAGATTTGCACAGCCTGCAGTAATGCCAACCAAACCGGCCAATGCGCCGTTCAATGCCATCGAACCGTCCGGTTTTTTCAATAATTTCCACGAGGTTATCATCGCAGTAATTGCTCCCGCTGAACCGGAAAGTGTTGTATTAACTGCTATCAATGCTATATCTTTTGTCCCGGTTGTTGTGCTGCCGGAATTAAACCCGAACCATCCGAACCATAAAATAAAAGTGCCTAATGCAGCCAAAGTAATATTGTGCCCCGGAATAGCCTTCGGTTTACCGTCTTTGGAGAATTTCCCTATTCTGGGTCCCAATACAATTGCTCCTGCCAATGCAGCCCAACCGCCTACGGAATGAACTACGGTAGAACCCGCGAAATCTATGAAACCCAAACTTTCCAGCCAGCCGGAGCCTTTGTATAAACTTCCCCAAGCCCAAGAACCGAATATCGGATAGACTAAAGCGGAAAGGAATACTGAATACATTAAATATGCTTTGAAATTCGTTCTTTCGGCAACTGCACCCGAAACAATTGTTGCAGCAGTGGCTGCAAATACTGTTTGGAATATCCAGAATGCATAAACCCACGGATCGGAATCTTTTGCAAAATCGGATAGAAAGAATCCGCTAGTTCCTATAACCCCCGAAGCCGATATGCCAAACATTAAACCGAATCCTATAGCCCAGTAGGATATGGAACCGAATGTGAAGTCCATCAGATTTTTCATCATTATGTTAACGGAGTTTTTAGCTCTCGTTAATCCCGCTTCTACCATTGCAAAACCTGCCTGCATAAAGAAAACCATTGCCGCAGCTATTAAAGTCCAAACAAAATTTAAATTTGTTTGAACATCTGCTGCAGTCGAACTTTCGGCATGAAGCGTAAAGGGAAATATTAGTAACAGATATATAAATATTTTCAATTTCATTTTTACTCCTCTTTATTTAGAAAGAAAATCCTACAATAAAATAATTGGTTTTTAAGTTCGGGTTAATCACGTAAGCGCCGGTAATGGGAACGGAGAAAGAATCTGTTATTTTGATTTCTTTCGAAACGCTGATTCCGGTATTTGTAATTGCCGATTTTGTCGTGGAATAGGTGACGGATTTACCCAAACTGCCTCCTATAAAAAGGCTTACATCTGCGTCATCCAGTTGGAACGGATAACTGATTTCGAAGTATTTTGATTTGTCGGTATCGTTATAAAAGTTATAATAGAATGATATAGAAACCGGTAGAGCACTTGTGCCTGTGTAAGATATTCCGCCTTCCAATACATGCGCTCCTGAGCCGTCATTCTTATAATTAGAAAATTCCAATCCTGCGTCCGGGAAAAAGTAATCGGTATAAACGAATTCGAATTCCCCCGCGTCGGTGGCAACTGAGTAAGTAAGATAAAAATCGGATTCCGAATAAGGAACTGTGGCTCCGATTGAATATGCTCCCCACACTCCGGCAGAAAATCCCTTGTACGAATATTCCACTGCCGGCTGAAGACTAAGGGAATTTCCAAAGTCGAGACCGCGCCAAATATATCTGCTGTAAAAATCGGCACCGACCGATACCTGAGCGTTCACGTTCGAATATATTATTATAATAAATACGAATAATTTGAGTATGCTTTTCATATTACCTCCATTTATTTATAAAGCCGATTTGCCCGATTCTTCGGTTCTTATTCTGATAGCGTTGTCAATTGTGGAGACGAAAATTTTTCCGTCTCCAATTTCCCCGGTTTTGGCATGGTCCAGAATTATACGAACAGCTTCATCTTCCCGCTCTTCGGGGCAAACGATTTCTATTTTTATTTTGGGAACGAAGTCGATATTATATTCCGAACCCCGGTAAACCTCGGTGTGACCCTTTTGCCTGCCGTAGCCTCTGGTTTCTATAACTGTAAGACCTGCAAATCCGGCTTCCCTCAAAGCCTCGTGTATCTCGTCGAGTTTGTGAGGTCTTATAATTGCTTCGATTTTTTTCATTTATTTCCTCCTTGTTAGTGATTGCATAAATAAATAATAATCGAAGAGCAATTAACGGAATAAAATTAGGCTAAAAAAGAAAGAAATATTAAAAAATGAGGATAATAATTTTATTTAGATGAAAATATTCGCATATATGAATATTTTTACCTAAAAAAATTAGGCAAGGTGTGGACCCGGCAAAATTTATTTAAAAAGAAGTTACTTTTTCAGAATTTTTTCGTAATAAGTTAAATAGAGGGGAATTATCTTCCTTTTGTCGAATACTTCCACGGCGCGTTTTCTGGAATTTTCGGAAAAACGTTGATATTTTTTCTCATTGGTAAGTAGTTCAATGGTATATCTTGCCATCCTTTCCACATCGCCAATTTCGGCTATGTATCCGGTATTGTCCTGAAGAATCAATTCGGGCAAACCGCCGACGCTGGTGCTTACAACCGGCACTTCGCAAGCCATTGCTTCCAATGCGGATAATCCGAAACTTTCGCTTTGGGAGGGCATAAGGAATACATCGCTGGCACTTAATATTTGAACCAAACCGTCCTGCTTGCCGAGGAACATCACATTTTTTTGTAATCCTTTCTCGCGTGCCAATCTTTCGCATTCGCTTCTATCGGGGCCATCGCCCACGAGTAATAATTTGGTTGGTATTTCCTTGTTCACTATTTCCAGTATTCTTATTGTATCGGTTACCCTTTTCACTATTCTGAAATTGGAAACGTGAACCAATACTTTCTCTCCGTTGGGGGCTATATGCTGTTTGAATTCACAGTCTTCCACTCTTTTATATGTGTTGGTGTCTATAAAATTGGGAATGACTTCAATATCTTTTTCGATGTGATAATTGGTTAAAGTTTTTTCTTTCAAGAATCTTGAAACCGCGGTTACACCGTCACTTTCCTCGATGCTGAATTTAACCAACGGAAGGAAAGACGGCTCCAATCCGGCTAAAGTTATGTCCGTTCCATGGAGTGTTGTGATAAATTTTAAATCTTTATTCTCTTTTTCCAAAATCTTTTTGGCAAGATAAGCGCTTGTGGCGTGGGGTATTGCATAATGAACATGAAACAGATCGAGTTCTTCGTAAGACATTACTTCCAACATTTTACTCGTTAGTGCAAGCCCGTATAACTGATGTTCGAAGAGGGGATAGTTGCTAACCTCCACTTCGTGGAAATATATATTCTCTACAAATTGCTGTAATCTCTGAGGAAGCGCGTAAGATACAAAATGTACCTGGTGACCAAGTTTTGCAAGCTCTTTTCCTAATTCCGTGGCTACCACACCACTTCCACCGTATGTTGGATAACAAGTAATACCTATTTTCATTATTTACCCATATTTTCAAATTTGATTGCCAAAGTTAAGAAAAAATGAGTTAATCTTATCATACGAAACAATTTATGCGATTAAGCGCACAGCTCTACTGACGCAATGATGATATTAAATATTTTATATTACATTTGATATGATTTCTTAACCTTTCGAGCAATGAGTCATTTCACAATAACCCCTTGAGGGAATAATAAATTCAGCTTGGTTAATGCGGAGTATAATCT
>CAZULK010000195.1:0-4611 GCA_964621225.1 uncultured Melioribacteraceae bacterium
AACCCTTCCGGGCGTTCAATTTTTCAAAAATTTGAAGTTCAATTATAGAACATTTTTAAAAATTTAGCAAGAAATAAATTAAGAAATGGGATAAAAATTTTTCGAAATTGAGCGGGTGGCGGGACTCGAACCCGTGGCCCTCAGCTTGGGAAGCTGATGCTCTACCAACTGAGCTACACCCGCTTATTTTGCTATTCAAAATTATAAATAAGAAAGCATTTATTCAATCCGTTTTTACTAAATTTGCATGATTAAAATTTACGGTTATGAAACTTAAACAGAAACAAAAACAAGCATTCGAATTAATTATTCTTATTTCGGCAGGCATTCTTACTATCGCTTTGTGGGAAACTCCGGTTATCTATCCCATTAAATTTTTCGTTATTATTCTTCACGAAATAAGTCATGGAATTGCCGCTGTACTTTCCGGTGAAACAGTAGGGGCAATCAAAATATCTTCCCTGCTTGGCGGGGAAACTCTTACAACCCGTGGACATTCCTTTTTCATTGCAATATCCGGTTATCTCGGCAGTATTATTTTCGGGACTCTCCTTTTCTATTCAACCTATAATAAAAAATTCTTCCCATGGATAAATGCCGCTATTGGAACCGTTATCTTTCTGTTCACGGTAAATGTTTTCGAAGGATTATTCGCAATTCTTTTCGGATTACTTTTCTCTGTAATACTGCTGACAATACCCTTTCTCTATAACAATTATATAACCGGATATATATTCAAGTTTTTCGGCTTGGCATCAATTCTCTATATTTTGGTTGATATAAAAGAGGACTTGCTCACTCTGACCGTTAGGCAAACGGATGCACAATTGCTCTCGGAAATGACATACATTCCCGCAATAGTTTGGGGAAGTTTCTACTTCCTACTTGCACTAGCAGCATTGTACTTTTTGTTCAGATTGGGATATAAAAAAGGATTGGGTTAATTCTGAGCGGGATCCTTTACAAATCTTAATATTATCAGTCCAACCAAAAAGAAAAGTCCAACCGTTAAAATTGCAATTGCTTGATTATCGGTTGCGTAACTCACCGTACCGAATGCTAAAGGTCCCAGAATAGCAGAACTTTTACCAAAAAACGAATAGAATCCGAAAAACTCGGTTCTTTTTTCATCGGGAGTTAATTTAGACATCAAACTTCTACTGGTACTTTGAGTTGCACCCATCACACTTCCGGCTAATAATCCAACGGCATAAAACGAAATTCTTTGCGCACCGGTTCCGTCTGTTTCAAATATCTTTGCAATGAACGAATTCAAAAAACTGTTGCCGGACGCAGTAAAGAAAGCAAAAAGAATCGTTCCGATCCATATAATCAACGATATCACAATCGTCTTTTTCTGCCCAATGGAATCGGCAATAATTCCAAAAATAATTGAACCGATTATTGCGGTGGATTGCACAATCAAAAAGAATACGATCAGTTCGTTCATTGAAAAATGGAGTGTCGATTTTGCATAATTGCCCGAAAAGAAAATAACCGTATTCACCCCTTCGATGTAAAAGAAAAACGAAAGGAGGAATATTGCAAGATTTTTGTAATTCTTAAGATGAGTGATCGTATCGTAAACTCTGTCGAATCCGATTTTAATATACGATTCGCTTCTCTCCCTCTCCTTCCGGTTATCCCGAATGAATAAGAATAATGGCAAAGCAAAAATTAAAAAGAATAGTGCGGAAACGGGAAAGGTTTCTTTTATCAAATCATTTTGTATGAACGGGAACGCAATACCCAATGTTGCAAGAGAACCCAAATATCCCATCGCAAAGCCGTATCCGCTAACCCTGCCGTAAGTACTCGGCTTAGAAATATCGGGCAAATAAGCATCGTAAAAAACCAAACCGGCTTCGAAACCGACATTAGCAAGAATGAATAAAATAAGAGCTGTTAATATTGTCCCTTCCCCCGTAAAAAAAAGCATGGAGGTGGCTAAAATACAGAGCAGGGTAAAGAATAAAAGGAATCTTTTTCGTCCGGCGGAATAATCGGCTATGGCACCCATCACCGGAGAGATGAGTGCAGTAATTATCATTGAAATACTTACACCAAGCGACCAGTAAAGATCACCGATCGATTCCCCTTTTGCAATTACATCTTTGAAATAAACTGCAAATATAAATGTTACTACAACTATAGAGTATGACGTATTTGCAAAATCGAAAAGAGTCCAGATGAATATCTGGGATCTATTAGTCGTTTGGTTCTTTTGAGGATATCGATTCTTCAATAAGACCTCGTCCGGTTTTGTTCAATTTACCGGAATTCTTCAGATCTGCAAGAATTGCATCCAGAATACCGTTGACAAATTTTCCGCTTTTGGCAGTACTGTAAACTTTTGCAATTTCAATTACTTCGTTAATAGATACTTTCGGCGGTATATCGGGGAAATAGAGTAATTCCGTAATTGCAATTCTCAATAAAATTCTATCTATCAGTGCAATTCTTTCCATCTCCCAGTTGGCAACTTTGTTTTTGATCATTTCATCCAAATCTTTTCTGTTTACAATCGTTTTAGTTACCAACTCTTTTGTAAATTCTCTGTCTTCGGTAGAATGAACTTCGGCAAGGTTGCCGCTAATCAACAACTCCAATTTGTCCGGGTTCAACTCGTATGCATAAAGTATCTGTAATGCTTTTTCTCTTAACGTTCTTCTGTTTATTTTTTTATCGCTCATAACCTTACTTATCCAATCAAATCAATCAAGAATAAATCCTTTTCATCTTACCAATTTTTCTTATTCTTTCTTCAGCTATTAAATTAGAAGCCTTACTGGTTGGAATATTTTCCTCTTTTGCTTTTTTGAAGACATTTTGAAGAATTGAATATATTCCTTCTGCTTGTTTCATAGCTCTGTCTTGTCTGTAACCTTCCAATTCGTTGGCTACGTTTATCAATCCGCCGGCATTTATAACATAATCTGGAGCATAAAGTATTCCCTTTTCAAGAATTAAGTTACCGTGAACTTCTTCGTTTTCCAACTGATTATTGGCTCCGCCGGCAATAATTTCAAAATTAAAATTCTCTATGGTTTCTTCGTTTATCACTCCGCCCAAAGCGTTCGGACTGAAAATTTCTGCATCCACAGAATAAATCTCATCCGGTGAAACAACTTTTGCTTTTACCGTTTGAAGGGTTAAGTCAATTTTTTCTTCATCGATATCGGTAATTATCAATTCGGCTCCTTCGGCGTAAAGATGTTCGGCAAGATATCTTCCAACCTGACCGACACCTTGAATAGCAATTCTTTTCCCCTTCAAGGAATCGTCTCCCCATTTCTCTTCGGCACACGCTTTCATACCAACGTAAACTCCGTATGCGGTAACCGGGGAAGGATCGCCCGAACCTCCGAGTGATTTGGATATTCCCGTTACAAAATCGGTTTCCATTCTAACGAATTCCATATCGTTTACGTCAGTTCCCAAATCCTCGGCAGTAATATATCTTCCGCCCATTCCTTCAACAAAAGAACCGAAAGTTCTGAACAGAATTTCACTCTTATCCTTTTTGGGATCACCGATTATTACGGCCTGACCACCGCCCAAATTCAATCCGGCAATCGCAGCTTTATACGTCATTCCCCTGGAAAGACGTAACGCATCTTTAACCGCATCGTTAACGGTAGGATAAGTCCACATACGGCAGCCGCCGACTGCAGGGCCCAAACATGTATCATGTATGGCAATAATCGCTTTAAGTCCGGAATCTTTGTCCGAACAAAATATTAGTTGTTCGTGGGAATATTCTTGAAGGTCGTTAAAAAGTTGCATAAAAATTTCTCCGGTTAAATTGCAAAGAGCCAAAAAAGAGAAAGCGCAAATGCTTCGCGCAAATAATGATAAATAGAACTACGCCAATTTAGTTGATAATTTGATGAAATTCCATTTACATTTACTCCAAAAAACTTACTCATCTCCATTATTCTACGCAGATGAAATCCATCCGAAATAACAACCACTCCGGAATCGGATTTATTTTTAAGATTTCTGATAAATTTTATCTGTTCCGCAGTTGTTTCAGTTAAATTTTCTATCATAATTCTATCTTCGGGAACTCCCAATTTAAGGAGATAGTTTTTTGCCACCTCCGCCTCCGAAAGTTCACCCGGTGCATTCCCCCCGGTTACTTGCAGTTTGTAAATCTTGCCCGCTTTATATAATTCATATCCTTTTTTAATTCTTCCTTTGAATAATGTGCTTGGACGGTCTTTACTCCACACAGCGGCACCCAAAATTACTCCGATATCGGAATTCTCCTCGGGAAAGGTGTGATTCCCGTTCGAGGTATTCAACACGGTGAGCAAAGAAAGTAACAATATTGTAGCAGATACGGAAAATGAGAAATAAAACGCCCTTACCGGTTTAACCGATTCACGAAATGCAGAAAGTAAAAAATAGATTGCAGAATAAAGCTGAATAAAATATGAAGCAGAAAATATCAATCCGCTGAAAACTTTTTTGAACGGATAGTTCACCATTGGAAGAAAGAAATCGAATGTGAAAAAAGTGGAAAAGAATGCAATGAATAATACGGCTATTGAAATGTAATTCAATGAATTAATCAGAATGACGGAAGCTTGATTTATTTTTGTCTTG
>CAZULK010000196.1:0-4609 GCA_964621225.1 uncultured Melioribacteraceae bacterium
AACCCCGGATTTGAGCTTCCGGCTCATACACCCGGTACTGCAGATTTAAATTTTCCTCTGGATTCGGATGTACCAGGTTGGAGTACTACTGCTCCGGATCATGTTATCGAATTTTGGACAGACGGTGCATCAGATTCTTACGGCGGGCAAGTTTTCTCTTATGAAGGGAACCAACACGTTGAATTAAACGCGAATTATCCTTCCGCATTATATCAAGATGTTAAAGGCATCAAAAGTGGTGATCAAGTAGGATTCGAATTTGCGCATAGAGGAAGAGTTGGCGTAGACGAGATGCAGTTAACAATTACTGATCTCGGCGCTGACAATGCTATTGGCGGAGGTGATGATAGCTTGTTATTCCGCAAAAATTATAGAACCGGAAACACAAGCTGGGCATTTTACACAAGTGCTACTGAACCGGCTATAACTGCTTTGGGAAACACTATTCGATATTCATACGAAGCTATTTCGACTGCAAGTGGCGACCCAACAATCGGAAACTTTATCGATTCAACCGGTCTTGGTGTTGGATTTGGAACTGCGGCTCCCGAAATGGCTATTCTTGGAGGTTCTTCTGATATAGAAATAGTTGATGGGACAACAACACCGGATACAAGTAATGGTACTTTATTTGGCGATACTAGAATGGGCAATTATACTACTCATTTCTTTAATATTACTAATACCGGCGACGCTGCATTGACACTTGATGACGTATCCCAAATTGAAATCTCAGGTGCAAATGCATCAGACTTTCAGATAACAGATCTGTCATCAACTACAGTTCCTGCGGGTGAGACTGTTCAACTTCAAGTCTCATTTGTACCGACTGATCTAGGTGTTCGCACGGCAGAAATTAGTATAGGTAACAACGATGCTGATGAAAATCCTTATAATTTCACTGTTCAAGGAACAGGACTTATCGGTTTCATTGGTGCAAATTATGGTTCAGCATTTATGCCAGGAGCAAGAGTGAGGGTTGTAGATGGTCGTCCGGTTAGCGCAGACGCTAATCAAGCGGCTTATAGTGATTTAACAAACTTAACGGTTGAAGCATGGATATTCCCGACGAGAGTTCCGCAGGATACTCCAACGGATTCGTTACACTCAATCGTTACTAGACCATATTGGTTTACCAATCCATGGGCGGCGTATGAATTGAGAATGGTAAACAGAGGTAGCGGTCCAAAATTCGAATTCCACATTTCGAACGGCGAAGTAGATAATTGGGGTGAAGCAACTTCAACCGAAGATGTAGCTGTCGGCCAATGGTATCATATAGCAGGTACATACGACGGACAAACTGTTAGATTATACGTGAACGGTGTTCTTGCTGCAGAAACAGAATATACTGCAGGACTCGGCACCGGTAATACCGGATTTTATGTTGGCGGACCGTATCCGGGACAGCAATTACACGGATTTATTGATGAATTAAGACTGTGGAATGTAGCCAGATCCGATACAGCAATCGGTTCGAGTTATAATCATAGTATGTCCGGAGCCGAAGATAATTTGGTAGGCTACTGGCCCTTTGACAGTTATAATTATTCGGGTGGTCAATATGTATTCCCGGATTACACGGTAAATAATAATGAACTAATAATTCAGGGTGCCGGATGGGTAAACAATCATCCGTTTGAAGAGCCTTTGACTACCCCTTATTTGAAAAATTCAGGTTTGCTACCTGCTACTGCTGTAGTGAATCAAGAATTCAGATTTAAGCTTGACATCGAAGGATGGCCGTTGCCAACGGTCACTACTAGTGGAGCGCCTGACGGATTAGTTGTAACAGAAAACGGCGAAATCGTATGGACTCCAAACGACAGACAAGCAGGGCTTCACACATTCAATATAATTGGAAATAATGGCTACGATGTAGGTCAAACAACAATTTCTATTTGGGTTGATATTGCTGCTCCTCAAAATGTTGTTTCTGACAATGGTACCATTCAGTTCACAACTACAAACAAAGGATTGTTTGGAGATTACACCGGTACTTATAAAGAACCTAAATTTGCTTATAAAGGAAATGAATCTTTATTTGCCGGTGCATTATTAGTAGGAAGTGATAGTACTCTGGTAGGTGCGCTTTATCAAGATAACTTTGCGCCTGTTTCAGAAGTTATTGAAGTTCCCTCAGATGGTAGTTTCGATATTGTAACAACATCACGTTACAACGATTCAAAAGTTGGAAATCCTTTGAATATTGTTGTTACACAGAATACTCTAATGAGTTCTCTGCCGGAATTATCGAATGTGGTTTTAATCCATTATGAAATCAAAAATGTTAATTCATACCCATTGAATAATGTTAATGTTGGAATGGCAATGGATTTCGATCTTGGAGCAGATTATGCCTCTGACCTTGCAGGTTTTATTGACGACGCAAATCTGCAATATGTTTACGATTCGAATAAAGATGACAATCCATATTATTATGGTCTGACATTATTAAGTCATGAAGTTGGCGGAGCCGGTGAATGGTATAGCGGTGATCCTGAATCTTATGGCGATCAGTTGAAACTCTTAAATCAATTCAAAAATAATATCGAAAATCCGGGAGATATAAGGACACTGATTGGAAGTAGAAAACTTACTATCCCTGCCCGAGGTTCTATTTCGGTTGTCTTTGCTGCTATCGCTGCCGATAATCTGGAAGACTTAATTGGGCTTTCACTCGGATTGAAAGATGCAATCAATACTCCTAATCTCTATTCTTCAATCGACGTTCCATTCGATCAAGGTGGTAAGGTACAGCTTAGATGGTTACGTTCCAGGGAAGATACAAAAGATGTAAATCAATTCTACAGTATTTGGAGATCAATTAGTAACTACGATAATCCGGGTAACGTAATAGATCCGAAGAGTGTTACTAAAGACTTTAAAGGCGGAGTAATGATTGAGTCATCTCCATTCGGAACCGAAACTGCTTGGGAATGGTTAGGTAATCAAATGGCATTCGGTTTTGATGAATATGCCTTTACTGCGGAAACTCTCTATGATTCCTCTGCGTTAACGGAAGGCTGGCATGATTTCATGGTTATTTATCATGGTAAAAACGGTGAATCTTATCAGTCCCCTGTAATAAGTGGTTATTCGGTAGATAATCTTGCTCCGATTAAACCCGGTGGTTTAGCAGGAAGAGTAGACGGACAAAATAATCAACTCATACTTACCTGGCATAGTAATACCGAGGAAGACTTGAGTAAATACTTAGTCTACCGTAGTGAAACACCCGAATTCGATTTCGCAAATCTTACTCCGATTGCGGAAACAAAAGACACAACTTATATCGATGATGTTAGTGAAATTACTGAAGCCTATTATGCAATAGTAGCAGAAGATATTCACAATAACAGAAGTGATGCAAGTAGTGCTTATGCTTATCAATTAACCGGAGTGGATGAATTCGGCAAAGGAATTCCCGATGAGTTCTCACTCTATCAGAACTTCCCTAATCCATTCAACCCGAGCACGGTAATACGTTATGGATTGAAAGAAGAAGGATTCGTAAACCTGAAGGTTTATAATGTCCTCGGAAGTGAAGTTGCTGAACTAGTTAATGGTACGCAAAATGCGGGATATTACACAGTTAACTTCGATGCAAATGAACTTGCAGCGGGAATATACATTTACAAATTAACCGTAAAAGGTAAATACCAATCAGTAAATAAAATGATATTACTGAAATAATTGGACATAACGGTGAAATATAGAATCCCGGCGCCATTGGCGTTGGGGTTCTAATTTTAAGAAAAGATAAAATAGAAATTAAATGTTAATTATACAGTGAGTGGATAGTTAACAGTTTGCCCCGCCACTCAAAAGTGGCGGGGTTTTTTGTTTAATTTATATAATTAGGAGCGCAAAAATGAAAAACAAAATAATAATAACAGGTTTGTTATTAATAGCTTTATTAACTGCTTGCAATTCCAGTGATAATCCGGTTGATCCGGTGGCGGAATCAAAATTGAACGGAACATGGACTGAAAACACCGTGCAATCTTCAGATACATTAGTAATCTCTGTAACAATGAATGAGAATAATGGAACGGTAACAGGTAATTATAATTATTCAATAGTTCAAGTTCATACCTTCGGTTCTACTTCATTTACCACATCGTCTACATCAACCAACAGTGATTTAAAGGGTACATTATCAGCTTCGTCTTTATCTATATCATTTGGAGAGTTTGAATTTGATGGTGATCTATCTTCAGATGCAACAAAAATTAACGGAAATGCAAAATTTATAGAAAAGTACAGTGATGGCACTGCTGATACAACTTCTTACTCAGTAACACTAAAAAAACAATAGATTTGTTGTGAGTTCACAAAAGAGAACGGTTAGTTAAGATAATAAAATCCCGGTGCAATGCCGGGATTTTTAATTTAATATTTTGAATTATTCCCAAAAAACTGTTAAGCATAGAAAGTAGTTGAAAGTAGAGAATCTAAAATTAGGAAGATTTTATCACAGTACAGCCCTATCTCCAGCAGGCAAGCACGCATCAACAATTATGTTTAAAAATAAAAAACCCTCCAATTAGGAGGGCTTTTGAGCTGGCAGACGGACTCGAACCGCCGACCGGCTGATTACAAATCA
>CAZULK010000197.1:0-4586 GCA_964621225.1 uncultured Melioribacteraceae bacterium
GAGCTGGCAGACGGACTCGAACCGCCGACCGGCTGATTACAAATCAGCTGCTCTACCAACTGAGCTATGCCAGCTTTCAATTCTTTATTATCAAATTTCAGTCGTCACTAAAGAACAAATTTGAAGTTCCAAATCTAATAGATTTCGAAATTCAATGCAATATTTAATTATATTTGTTACAAAAATTTTTACGGACTATTATGACACCAAAATCTATAAAAGTAACGGACGGAAAACTTAACCTGGAATTTGATGACGAAACCAAGATTGATATTGGATTGCCATATCTTAGGGAACAATGCCCTTGTGCTAACTGCAAAGGGGAGACCATTTTGCTTAAAACAGTGAGACCTCCAAAAAGAATATCAACAGGGGAAGAAATGTATAAATTGACCAAAATTGAACCAGTTGGGAATTATGCCGTTAAACTCAGTTGGGCTGATGGTCACGATACCGGGGTTTATACATGGGATTATTTAAAAGACCTCTCGGAAGGGGAAAAGGATAACAAAGAATTCGACTACAAACCGTTGATATGAAATTAAGTAAGAATCAAATCAAATATTACTCTTCTTTGAATGTGAAAAAATTCAGAGATGCGGAGAATAAATTCATTGTTGAAGGGGAAAAGGGAATAATAGATTTACTCGATTCTGACTACAAAATTGAAGCAGTAATTCATGATAGCGGGAAAGAGTATAAAGAGATATTCCGTTCCGCCGCCCAGAAGAATATAGAAATATACTCGGCATCTCCGAAAGAAATTGAAAGGATTGCTTCCACAAAATCTCCTCAGGGTATTCTGGCTATTGTTGAAAAGAAAGACTCAGATTTGAAAGCGGATGCCACTTTCATACTTGCTTTGGAAGACATTCAGGATCCGGGAAATGTCGGAACAATAATCAGAAATGCCGATTGGTTCGGTGTGGAAAACCTGATTGTCAGTTCGGAATCCGCGGATATTTATAATCCCAAAGTAGTAAGGTCATCTATGGGAAGTCTTTTTCGTACTAACATAAAGAGAGCGGATAATTTCGTTCAAGAAATTAAAGACCTCAAAAAGAAAGGTTATTCCGTATTGTGTGCGGATTTGAACGGGACGAAAGTCCGGGAATTGGAATTAAAAAACAATTCAAAAATTGTATTAGTGGTATCCAACGAAGCCAAAGGCCCTTCCGATGATGTGTTGAGCATGAGTGATAAAATTGTTTCCGTTCCCAAATTCGGAAATGCCGAATCGTTGAATGTTGCCAATGCTACTGCAATTCTTCTTTACGAATTGAGAAACAAAATCAATCCATAAGATAATAAACCATATCCAAAATTGGCGGATCGATTCCGTTTTTTCTCAACAGTAAATTTATTTGACCCCTGTGGTAATGAGAATGTGTTATCACGTGATTGATTACGCCGTTGACAGGTGAGCTGTATTCTTTTCCTGCTTCATCCAGATGAACCATGTTTTCGCGCAGACTTTTCTCCGTTGATTTTTTTATGAACTTTACCCAGTTGTGCGTGCTCTGTTTGGAAAGCACCAAACATTCATGCAAACTGTTTTCTTCCCAAAGGTCTATTTGATGGTTGAAGTTTCCGTTTATTGCTTCGTACCAAATATCTTGTACTGCTATTATATGGTTTACTAATCTATTGCACTTGGCAATTTGTATATTCTTATCGATCATGAATTCAATCAATGAATTATTTGCCCAATCGTTGTATTCGAACATATGTATAAAGTTGTTTTTCATTACATTCTCAATTTATTTTAGATAGATCAATTTTCGGGCAATGCTCATTTTGCCCGATTTCAAAACATAAATATAAACTCCGCTCGGTAAATCGGAAGCGTTAAAAATTGCCGAATAATCCCCGGGTGGTTGAATTTCGTTTACCAAAGTTTTTACTTCCCGTCCCAGAGGGTCATAAATTTTCAACGTTACATGTTGGGAGCTTTCCGACATGGATGAGATGGACTCAGTTTGTTGAGTATTATCAAAAGCAATTGAATATCTTATAGTGGTTGTTGGATTATTACCGGATCCACCGGAAAAAGGATTCGGATAGTTTTGGTAAAGCTTGATGTTATTGGGCGGAGAGAGGCTTTTATTGCTTTTAACCCCGGTTATAAAATCATTTCCAAAGTATTGATGAATGGCGAAGGCTGTTTCTTTAAGCTTTGTAACGCTGTTTCTGTTACTGTTTCCTTTAGCAACTATATGGGCAATAGTGATTGATTGAGTATCTCCCGGCGCAAAATCTACAGGTCCCGTAATTACATAATATCTTCTATCTCCCGGGTAGGGGGGATGATTTCCGAAAGTAACCCCAGCCGGCCAGTCACCACCTTCGTACCAGCCTTCTTCTGTTTCGGGGTTTCCATTTAAAGGAAATTCGGTTGCTTTGTTTGTGTAGGGATCAATAATCGGTTCGCCGTTTGTTAACAGCCCCCGTATCACATTGTAATGTTCTACAGCGTTTCGCGGATCATACGATGAAGAACTGATTTTAAAATTCGGTCCGAATGCAGTCATCATTAAATTCCGGCCATCTTTTTTGAAGCCCGAAAGAACTACATGACCTATTGCGGGAGAAGGAGAACCGAAAAATGGATCGTTGTCGAATGTATTCCACGAATAAGCCAAATAGTAGGGGGGATAACAGCCAACGTAATCATCCATTGGATAACCTAAATCTGAATCTATCCAATATGCGGAATAAAAATCTTTGAATGTAATTGTATCTTTGTTGATGATGTTAATTCTTTCAAAAATCGTATTACTCAAGATTTGTGAGGAATCGGAAGACCAAAGTGTAACCTGTATTTGAAGAGCCGGGTGATTGGTATCATCATCATAAATTTTGTCGGTTGTCGAATTCGAATAGAAAGTATAAAATAAAACTTCATCTCCTATAAATTTTGGTTTGTCTGTTGATCGAGTAAAAACACCGTCGTTATTTACATCGTCGAATGGTGCTCCTAATTCACCAGGCCAATTATCGTAATTGAATTTCAAATAATCTTTTTCTTCACTCTCCGGCAAGGCTTCCCAGTCTTTTTTTATTCGCCAAATTCTTCCCAAAGAATCATTCTTTTCCCCGCCGATTATCCCCGCTTGATAAGATGATCTGTCATAATTAATTCCTGAAATATAAAGCTCTTTATTTACACGTCCGCCAAGTTGCAAACCGCTCAAATAGATTAAGTGATGTCGTTGAACACCATCATTAGGCCAATAGAATCCGGCAGAATCCACTTCCGGATTGTGGGATTCCCATCCGTTATTTATTACCCACATTTTTATATTATTTGTCGAAATTGTATCTGCCGCGCGGAAAAGATTTTGTGCGTTTATCACATGGCTTATTATTGCAACAGAAAATAATATGGTCGATAGCCTTTTCATCAATTAGTCTTTATTTTTTACTAATTTACTAATTAAGGTTTTAAAATGAAATGAATAAAAAAAGTAACATAAAAATTACGATCAGGTTTTACGAAGAGCTGAACGATTTCTTGCCTCAGGAAAAGAAGAAAATAAGATTTGAGCATTTCTTAAATGAAAGGACTTCCGTGAAGGATGTTGTTGAATCGCTGGGAGTTCCACATACCGAGGTAGACATGATAATGGTTAATTCGGTTTCCGTTAACTTCAATTATATTGTTAATGACGGTGATGATATATCGGTTTACCCTGTTTGGGAATCGATCGATATTTCTGGTATTCAAAAATTGAGACCGGAACCATTGAGAAATCCAAAGTTTGTTTTGGATGTACATCTTGGGAAATTGGCAAGGTTAATGAGACTTTGCGGTATCGATACAATATACAGCAACGATTATGAAGACGAAAAAATCATAGAAATATCGCTTGAAGAAGAGAGAGCAATTTTAACGAGAGATCTGGGAATCTTAAAGAATAAAAAAGTTATGCGTGGCTATTTTGTTCGAAATATCAAACCCGAAGAACAATTAAGAGAGATAATATCACGCTTTGATTTGGAAAAATCCATCGTTCCATTCGGGAGGTGTTCTATATGTAATTCAAAAATTGAACCGGTTGCTAAAAACAAAGTTGAGAACAGACTTCCGCAGAAAGTGAAAGAGTATCAAACTGATTTTTCCATTTGCAGAACCTGCGATAAAATATATTGGAAGGGTACGCACTACGACAAGCTGCTGAAAATTATTTTTTCTTCCCGGTCTTAATATTACCGATATGCTGATAGGTGATTCCACCGACAATCATAACTAAACCGGTAATTGAAGAAAGCAGAATTTTCTCTTTTAATACCAATGCAATAAAAACCACAGACAAAAAAGGAGATAAATAAGCAAGAGTGGATGTCTTAGCTCTGTCTGTACTGAGTTGCAAGCCTTTCATCCATAAAAAGAAAGTAATACCCATTTCGAATAAGCCGGTATAAGCTGCACCAAAAATATATTTAATACTGTTTACATAAAATGTGTCGAAAAAATAAACATAAATTGCTGTGATAATTGTACCGGTTAAAAATGCACCTAATAATTTTTCTTCGGCTTTTCTCTTGTCCAATAAATTCAATGTCCAGAAGCCTGCCCAAATAAC
>CAZULK010000198.1:0-4549 GCA_964621225.1 uncultured Melioribacteraceae bacterium
GCAAGAATTCCTTGCTTCCAGGGAACCCTGTGCGAAACCCCGGATTCGTTCCGGAATTGTTCAAGATTATCTACATACCAATTATAGTTTCTAATTAATGCCTGCTTGTTCGAATATTTGGGGGTGAATCCCAAAATTTTTTCTGCTTTCTCGATAGAAACAAAAGAATCTTTCGATGCAGTTTCGTAAACCCATTTATATAACGGTGAAAGTTTCAGGCTTTCCAGAATTCTCAAAGTGATAATAATTGGTTTTTCAGGGAGGGGTATTATTTTTTTACCATATCCGGCTTCGTCGAGTACAGCCTGATAATCTTCCTTCATTGTTGTGAACTCTTTCGCGCCTATATTAAATGTATCATTAACTTTAGATTCGTCTTCCGTCAAAGTTAAATATATAGCTTCACATAAATCTTCAACATCCAATAGCTGATATCTATTGTTGCCTTTGCCAATCATTGGGAAATTATGACCTGTGTATGCCCAATCGTACAGCAAAGCAAATACTCCCAATCTTTCCGGACCGATAAAGGATTTTGGTCTGAGGATTGGAACGCACATTCCTGCTTCGCGGAAATTTTCACAGATTTTTTCTGCTTCCACCTTTGCTTTACCGTATGGACCAACTCCGTCCAACTTATCAGTTTCGTAAAGAGGGTGGTGATCCGGTATTCCGTAAACCGCTGTAGAGGATATATGAACAAATCTGTTTACATTTGCTCTCTGCGCTTCTTCCAATAATATTTTTGTGCCTTCGATTCCGGTTGAAATAATTTCATCCTTGGGGTATAGGGGGAGAGCCATAGCAGAATGGACAATAGCATCCACTCCGGAAATTGCTTTTTCAACAGTGTTTCTATTTCTTATGTCACCTTGAATTACATTAATTTTTTCCTTTTCCGGATAATTAAACTCGGCTAAATCAAGAGAAACAATATCGTAATTCTTTTGGAGTAAATATCTTATAAGGTTGATTCCGAGGAATCCCGCTCCGCCGGTAACAAGAATTTTCATAAAACCTCACAAATTGAAATGCCAAATTTACTTAAAAAAGAGCAAAATGGAGGAAGTAATTTTAAAGCGATTGATTTTCTTGACTTTACAAATCCATTCAGATATATTTGTAAGCTCTATAAAAAAGAATTTTGCTATTTGGAGGAATTAGACTGTGAAGCAGGAAAAAATTACGCGTTTTGTTAAATCGACTGATGTCGAAAAACGTTGGTATGTGATTGATGCTAAGGATCAAGTATTAGGTAGATTGGCTAGCAAAATAGCGCACGTAATTCGTGGTAAGCATAAAGCCGTTTTTACTCCAAACATGGATAACGGTGATTTTGTTATTGTAATTAATGCAGACAAAGTTAAACTTACCGGAAAAAGAGAATTACAGAAGACATATATTCGTCACTCAGGTTACCCGGGTGGTCAAAAAGTGACTTCTTTCCAGGAAATGATGCAGAAAAAACCTGAATTTGTTATTACTAATGCCGTAAAAGGTATGCTTCCCAAAAACCGTTTGGGCAGAAAGTTAATAAATCACTTAAAAGTTTATGCCGGTGAAAATCATCCTCATACGGCTCAAAAACCTGAAACATTAAGTTTATAATCGGAGTTATTTGATGGCAGATAAAATTTTCGTTGGTCGTCGTAAAAATTCTGTTGCACGTGTTATTTTAAGATCCGGCAGCGGAAAAGTAACGATTAATAAGAGAGAATTTGAAAACTATTTTCCCGTAAAAGAAAATAGAGACAGTATTTTACTTCCTTTCCAATTGACTGAAACATTGGGCAAATACGATGTGATTGCTAATGTTAACGGTGGTGGAACGACCGGTCAATCCGAAGCAATTCGCTTAGGTATTGCCAGAGCCTTGGTTGATATTAACGAGGATTTCAGAAAAGTGTTGAAACCTGAAGGATTACTCAGACGCGATCCCCGTATGGTTGAAAGGAAAAAATACGGTCAACCGAAAGCTCGTAAGAGATTCCAATTCTCTAAGAGATAATTTTTTAATTTTAATAAATTTATTAATTAACGGTGGTCAATTAAATATTGACCACTTTTTTTGTAAAAAAACATACTTCCGGATTCGCTTCCTGTGTCCCTTTGGGGATTAAAAGCGAAGAAGAAAGAAGTAGAAGAAAAACAGGAGTAAAGTCATGCCTAGAGTAGAACTTACCCAGCTTATTGAAGCCGGTGCCCATTTTGGTCACCTCACACGTAGATGGAATCCTAAAATGCGTCCTTATATCTTTATGGAGCGCAAAGGAATTCATATCATCGATCTTAAAAAAACTCAAGCAGCAATCGACAGAGCTGCACAAGCTTTAAGCGATTTAGTTGCAGAAGGACACACAGTTCTTTTCGTTGGTACCAAGAAACAAGCCAAAAGCATTATTGCTCAGGAAGCTAAAAGATGCGAAATGAATTGGGTTAGCGAAAGATGGTTGGGCGGAATGCTTACCAACTTTGCTACAATCAGAAAAAGCATCAGCAGAATGCAGAAAATTGACAAAATGGAAACCGACGGTACTTTCGAAAAAATTACCAAGAAGGAACAACTAATCAGAACCCGTGAACGCGATAAATTAAGAAAAGTTCTCGACGGTGTTGAAACAATGAAGAGATTGCCGGGAGCAATGTTCATTGTGGATATTAAAAGAGAAGCTATTGCGGTTCGCGAAGCAAAAAGATTGAATATTCCCATTTTTGCTATTGTTGATACTAATTGCGATCCCGAATTGGTTGATTATGTTATTCCTGCCAACGACGATGCGGGTAGCACAATCGAATTGATCACCAAAGTAATGGTGGATGCCGCTTTGGAAGGATTGCAAAAGTACAAAGAAGTTGAAGCTCAACAGAAAGCTGAAAAAGAAAGAGAAAGAAAAGAAAAAGAAGAAAAGAAAGAAGCTAAAAAAGGCAAAAAGGGAAGAAAAAGAGTCGTTAAATTCGACGACAAAGGCGGAAAAAAGGTTGAATCCGAAGAAGTAAAAGAAAATAAAGAAGCAAAGGAACAACCTAAAGCCGAAGAACCCAAAGCAGAAGAAGTAAAAGAAGAAAAAGTTGAAGCTAAGGCTGAAGAAAAAACAGAAGCCGTTGTAGAAGAAAAAGCTGCTGAGGAAACTAAAGAAGAAAAATCGGAAGAAAAAAACGAAGCTTCCGAAAATGATACTAAAGAATAATTGAAAATTAAACTGAGGAAATAAAAATGAACATTACAGCTGCACAGGTAAAAGAATTAAGAGATAAAACCGGTGCCGGAATGATGGATTGTAAGAAAGCCCTCATCGAAGCTGAAGGAGATTTTGAAAAAGCAGTTGAAATCCTTCGCAAAAAAGGCGCTTCGGTTGCAGCAAAAAGAGCCGAAAGAGCTGCGAACGAAGGGTTGGTTCTTACAAGAATTTTGGACAACGGTTCTACCGGTGTTATTCTTGAAGTTAACTGCGAAACAGATTTCGTGGCTAAAAGTGACGATTTCGTAAATTTCGCTAATTTGGCAATGGAATCTTTAGTTGCCAACCGTCCGGCTAATGTAGAAGAATTATTGGAAAGCGAATTCGACGGTAAAAAAGTTGGCGATGAATTAACTAATGCAATCGGTAAGATTGGAGAAAAGCTGGAAATATCCCGTTTTGCTTTCGAAACATTGGAAGGTGGATTGATAGTAGATTATATACATCATGGCTCTAAATTGGGTGTTCTTTTGGGTGCCGAAAATGTTGCCGACGATGTTAAAGATGCTGCAGCTCCAGTATTGAAAGATATAGCTATGCAAGTTGCAGCTATGAAACCTTTGTATGTTTCCAGAGATGAAGTTCCTTCCGAAGTTATCGAAAAGGAAAAAGAAATCTATAAAGAAGTTGCTCGTAAAGAAGGAAAACCGGAACAGATTTTGGATAAAATTGCCGAAGGCAAATTGAATAAATATTACGGAGATGTTTGCTTGGTTGAGCAAGTTTTCGTAAAAGACAATTCCAAAACCGTTCAGGGTGTTGTTGATGAATTCAACAAGGCAAATTCTTCCGAGATGAAGATTAAGTGGTTCAAGCGATTCCACTTGAGCGACGAAAATAAATAATTAATTATTTATCAAAAAGGTCTTATTGTTTAATAAGACCTTTTTTTTTATTAAATTGGAGATAGTTATGACCGATAAATTGAAATATAAAAGAATATTACTTAAGCTCAGCGGCGAATCATTGATGGGTTCCCAAAAGTTTGGTATCGATCCTACCGTCCTCAATTTTTTTGCTAATGAAATTAAAAAAGTTCATGATTTGGGCGTAGAGGTTGGAATTGTTATTGGCGGGGGAAATATTTATAGAGGTTTAAATGCCGGCAAGCAAGGCATAGATCGTGTGACGGGTGATCATATGGGAATGTTGGCTACAATGATAAACGCCCTTGCACTTCAAAATGCTTGCGAAAATATCGGACTTTTCACAAGGTTGATGTCCGCTATTGAAATGGAAGAAATAGCTGAACCGTTTATCAGAAGAAGAGCAATGAGACATTTGGAAAAAGGACGCGTAGTAATATTCGG
>CAZULK010000199.1:0-4512 GCA_964621225.1 uncultured Melioribacteraceae bacterium
TTTTCTGCAATTATTAAATAATATTCTTTTGTAGCCTGACAACCTGAATGCAGTAACATAATTATTATTAAAACAAGGTATTTCAATCCCTCTTTGGTATAGTTGTGTAAACTATTTAATTCTTTCTTCATCTTCTCCTCGAATAAACTTATTATTCTATTATCATCTTAAAACCCGAACAATTTAGGCAACCATAAACTGAGCCAAGGAAAAGCCGACACCAGTAAAAGTGCTGCGATCATTGCTAAAAATAATGGGATCAAAGGTTTTACAACCTTTGTTATAGAAATTTCCGCAACGGAACATCCTACAAATAAAACACTGCCTACGGGAGGAGTACACAAACCGATACTAAGGTTCATCACCATTATTATTCCAAATTGTACCGGATCAATTCCAAGATTAATGGCAATCGGTAAAAATATCGGAGTAAATATTAAGACGGCCGGAGTCATATCCATAAATGTTCCGACGAAAAGTAAAATAAAATTTATCACTAATAATATTACAATCTTATTGTCGGATAATGAGATTAGCGCATGGGATACATTTTGAGGTATATTTTCATAGGCCATAACCCACGACATTGCCATCGATGTGGCAATCAACATCATTACTATAGAAGTTGTTTTAACGCTATCCAAGAGAATATCGGGTAAGTCTTTGAGCTTAATTTCTTTGTAGACCAGTGATAAGACTAACGCATAAACTACAGAAACCGCAGATGCTTCGGTTGCCGTAAAATAACCGGCAACAATTCCCCCGATTACAATTACAATTAACATTAAACTTGGAATAGCATCCCAGAACTTTTTAACTACATCAGCGAAATTTAAATTTATATTTGATGATGCTATGCGGTTTCGCGAAATTATATATGCAACAACCATTAGGAATAAACCGATAAGTAAACCGGGCAGATAACCCGCCAAAAAAAGTGCGGCAATTGACACTCCTCCGCTGGCAAGGGAATAAACAATTAATATATTTGACGGTGGTATTATCAATCCGGTAGTGGCGGAAGTGATATTTACGGCAGCTGCAAAAGGTTTATCGTATCCTTCTTTTTCCATCTCAGGTGTCATCACTTCTCCAATTGCAGAAGCTGCTGCCACGGCTGAACCGGATATAGCCCCGAAGAACATAGCGGCTATAATATTAACGAAAGCCAGTCCGCCGGGCAATTTACCTACTATTATTTTTGCCAGATCAATTAACCGTCTTGCAATTCCACCGCTATTCATTAGCTGTCCCGTTAGAATGAAAAATGGAATTGCTAAAAGTGAAAAACTATCCAAACCAGTTGCCATACGTTCGGATACAGTTGTTAATGAAGGAGAAAAATCGATTGAGAGGAGCATTGTCAATAGACTTGATATCCCAATGCTGTATGAGATCGGGACACCTATTCCAAGTAATAAAATAAAGGAAACAACAAGTACTATCACTTCATATTCTTGCATCTTCCCCTCTTTCCTGTTTTAAGAGATCATAATATTCAAAAATTGAAATAATCGAATAAACCATCATAATGAAACCGCTAATTGGAATTACTACATAAACATAGCCTAACGGAACTTGTAATGCGGCTGATATTTGTTGGAGTTCAAAAGTAATATAGGTTAACCTTAACCCTCCAACAACAAGCACAAACGAAGAAAACAAAAGCACCAACACTTCGATTACAATTGCCAATTTGTATCTGCTCCGGATAGTTACATTCTTTAGCACTATATCTATGGCAAGATGTTGCTTTTGCCCGAGCACATAACTTGCGCCAAGAATTCCCAACCAAATCAATAAGTATCTTGCTAACTCTTCAGTAAAAGAACTTGGGTCTTTAAGAATAAATCGTGAAAAAACTTGCCACACAACGTTTATAACCATTAAGGACATGATAATTATTAGTATTCTGCTTAACCAGTGGTCTAATGACTTTTTCACTTTTTTCATCTATTTAACTGCTTTGATTTTTTTGATCAAATTATAAATCTCGGGTTCGCTCTTGTAGCTTTCTATTAAAGGTTCAACTTTCTTTTCGAAAGGAGATTTGTCGGGATAATAAATTTCCACTCCTGCTTCCCGGACTTTATTCAAAGCATCGGTAGATGCTGTATGCCAAAGTTCTTTTTGGTACATGTATGCTTCGTCGGCTGATTCTTGGAGCCATAATTGCTCTTCAGGATTAAGGTTATCCCAAACATCTTTACTTATAATCAACACATCCGGAACGGAGGTGTGTTCATCCAGAGAATAATATTTACAAACTTCATAGTGGTGGGAAAGGTAAAAGCTTGGCGGATTGTTTTCCGCTCCGTCCACAACACCTTGTTGCAAAGCAGTATAAAGCTCTCCCCAAGCAATAGGCGTGGCAGAAGCACCAAGCGTGTTAACCATCTTTACAGATGTTGCACTCTCTTGGGTTCTGATTTTCAATCCCGCCAAATCTTCGGGTTTGAGAATTGGTTTATCTATTGTATAAAAACTTCTACTACCTGCATCGAAATAACATAATCCTCTCAATCTAAATTTTTCCAGTCCGGTAAGCAGTTCTTTACCTATCCCCCCTTCGAATATTTTGAATTTATGTTCTTCGTTTCTGAAAAGATACGGAAGGCTAAATACTTTGAACTTAGGGGCAAAACTTTCGAGTACGGAGGCAGAAACTTTTGTCATTGCAAGTCCGCCTATTTGCAATAACTCTATGCATTGTCTTTCCGTACCAAGTTGTTGACTCGGATAAACATCAATAATAACTTTCCCCTTGGATTTCTCTTTCATTTTTTCCGACATATAAAGCATTGCTTTATGAACGGGGTGAGTTGGAGCTAATCCGTGAGCAAGTCTTAAATGCTTTACTTCCGTTATTTCCCCGCATCCGAATAACAAGAGGGAAATGAATATCAGCAATACCGTTTTCTTCATTATGAACTTTCTCCCTTATTTCTTCTGTAAATCATAGAGAAGAAAATCGACATCACCAACAAAGTAAAGATTTGTACCGGAATCGGTGTGGAAATCAACACACTATCAAATAACAACAACTTAATCATTACATATTTGACAATGTAATAAACAGCTTTTGAGATGACTATACCAACAGAAACGGAGAGCCATACTGCTGCTTTCTTTTTTATTAACCAATCCACAACGTATATATTTAACATTAGTTCCGAAATTATTAATAACGATTTAATTAATGTCGGATGTCCGGAAACGATAGCTGCAAATAAAGGGAGAGTAATAGCAAATGTAAAAGCGCTAAATTTATTCCTATTCAATAACGAAAAAAGAACAACTATCCTCATTGGTTCAAGATAATAAAACGGTAAAGCGGTTAAGTGTGATACAACCGGAATTATATAGACTAATAAATAAGCAAGCGGATAAAGAATGATATCCTCTTTTTTCAATGAGAGTGTAATTGAATTAAGCATCTGCATTTTTGCTCCCTTCGATGTTGTTCATTTCTTCATTCCAATTGGCATGAAAAAACTTCCCTCGCGGCTCATCTATTCTTTCATAAGTATGCGCACCAAAGTAATCTCTTTGAGCTTGAATAAGATTAGCGGGCAATCTCTCTGAACGAAAGCCGTCCAAATAACTTAATGCAGAGGAGAATGCTGGAATCCAAATACCCTTAAGCACACACTCGGAAATCACCTTTCTTAAACAATCTTGAGAGTCGTTAATTATTTGATTAAAGTATGGATCCAACAAAAGGTTTTCCAAATCCGGAGAGTTGTTGAATGCTTCGTTAATCTTTCCAAGGAACTTCGACCGTATAATACATCCACCTCTCCAAATTAGAGCTATTCCACCATAGTTTAATTTCCAATTATATTCACTCGAAGCATGCCTCATAAGAAGATAGCCTTGCGCGTAGGATATTATTTTTGCTGCATATAGTGCCTTCTCCAAACATTTAAGGAATTCCACCTTATCTCCGTCAAAACTTCCTTCCGGTTCATTAATTAATTTTGAAGCTTTTATTCTTTCTTCTTTCAAACCGGAAAGATTTCTAGCGTAGACAGCTTCGGTTATGAGTGTTAAAGGCACTCCAACTTCCAATGATGTAATTGCAGTCCATCTACCGGTACCCTTTTGACCGGCAGTATCCAGTATCTTTTCTAACAACGGGAAGCCATCTGTATCTTTTTTAGTTAATATTTTTGAAGTGATCTCAATTAAATAACTCTCTAACTCGCCTTCATTCCATTTGGCAAAAACATCACTCATTTCTTGATGATCCATCCCCAGAAGATTTTTCATGATGAGATATGTCTCTGCAATCAATTGCATATCCCCGTATTCTATTCCGTTATGGATCATTTTAACAAAGTGTCCAGCTCCGTCTTCCCCTACATAATCACAACAAGGAGTGCCTTCACCAACTTTTGCGGAAATAGAAGTTAATATTTCTTTTACTTCCTCCCATGCGCTGAATGATCCTCCGGGCATTAGGGAGGGACCTTTAAGGGCTCCTTCTTCCCCGCCCGAAACTCCCATTCC
>CAZULK010000200.1:0-4475 GCA_964621225.1 uncultured Melioribacteraceae bacterium
TCGATCTCCGTTTTCGGGAGCGGAGTGGCTATCAAACTGATTGCGGTAATGAAAATTAAAGAGTAAAGGAAAACCTTAATTTTTCCCCATATAATTTTCGAATGCTCGTACAGAATTACAAAAATAAAAATTGTTGCCGTTGCAATATGATGAACATATAGGAGTTGAAAATCTCCGCTTTTTCCGATAAAGATATTTGAAATATATTCCCCGACAAAAGGAATTGCAGTGATTAAATAATTTAATATCCTTTGAGCTTGCAGTGAATCTGCATCCCCTTTAATTATAAATCCACTGAGCATTACGAAAAATATAAATAGAATTCCGGTGCTTAATCTAATCCACACCCCGAATTTTAACTTTCGTTCCGTATCCCGCACGAAATGATCCCAAACGTGCAATATCAGAAAAACCAAAAAGAATTGGGAACTCCAATAGTGTAAATTTCTTATAAATACAGCGGGATAGTTTGATAACAACATCAATGACAAAGAGCTTTCGGGATTATTGATATTGTAAGCAGGTACAAGAAAAATCCCACTCAGCACTGCAATCAACAGCATTGAAACCGAGAAATCGCCGAATGAATTAAACTTCCATTTGGAATTAAGAGTACGGTATAAGTGCAATAATCTCATTCTTAAACAATTAGATTTCCATTCCGTATAGTAAAATCGAGTTCTTTCAACCCTGAAGTAGCCGGACCTCTTTTTAAACTTCCGTCCAAATTATATTGTGAACCGTGACAAGGACAGGAAAACATTTCGTTCCCTTTCTGAACCACACACCCCAGATGGGAACATTCTCTTGAAAAAACTTTGATTGCTTCTCCCTTTCTTGAAACGATGATATTGTCAAAAAGAGTTGTCCCCTCGGAAATTGAATCCAAAGGGATTACCTTCTTTCGCTTGGACGTACTGAGAGAGATACCGGCTGATTTTACCGAAACATATAAAAATGGTAATGATAATAACGCGAGTATCTTTTTAAGAAATTTTTTTCTCGTCATAGTCTTTCCGTTTTAAGCCTATTAGATTAAGGGAAACGGAATAAGATTCATTTATTTCAATAAATTCATTTTCATTACTCTAAATTGAGAACCGGCAGCATTATTATATTTTATATTTAACAAGTAAATTCCGGAAGAAAGCCCCGTAGCATTCCATTCCATCACATGCATACCCGAATTGAGTTCACCTTTAAATAAATTATCTACCTTTTGGCCAAGAGCATTAAAAATATCAATTTGAACATACCCTTCATAAGGAAGAACAAATGATATTTCCGTGGTTGGGTTAAACGGATTGGGATAATTTTGAAATAGTTGAAATTCCCTAATAGCTAAACTTGTTTCTCTAACTCCCACAACATTCGGATTGTAGATTTCTATATTATCCAAGTAAACCTCTCCGGTTAATGCGCCGGTTTCCGAAACCAACTGGAATTTATCAATTGCACTCCAATCAAATTTACCTTCCGGAGGGAACCATCCGTTATCGTAAGAGCCTTGTTCGGTAAAAGACGACAACGGTATTTCAACTAAATGCCATTGACCGTCGAAAGGCACAATGGTATTATTTATTCTGTAATTCATTCTCCACGGATGGTCGTCGGGACCGGTTTTGGTATCTACGAACCTTACGTCAAAATCGTCGGAGGCATCTGTAGCTTTAACCCAAAATCTTAATTGATAATTTTCGGAAAGAAGGTATGACAAGTCTTTATCCGGGCTGAAATTAAAATCGAGAGTGCTATATTGAGTTGCACCTTGCCAATAAAGAGAGAAAGAACCGTCGTGTTTATCCGGATTATAAAAATCAATAACTCCACCTCCCGAGTAACCGGAATTAATATTTTTACCTACATAATCGTCATAAATCATAAATCCTGTTGAATCCGGGACAAAGTTAAATTCAAATTGAGGGGGTACGTTAAAACCCATAGCTTGCAGCATAAATATATTCAAGTCATAATCAAAAAGTTGATTTGAATTCTTTTCGAACAGCCCAAATCCTCCTTTATAATCCCACATGGTTAAAGGTATGTTTTTATACTCCAAATATTGTCTTACTATATTATACCAGAGCACACGGTCATTATCCGGAGCATTAAACATAAGGACTCCCAATTCACCGCAATACACTTTAACATTTCTTTCTTGAGCAAAGTTTGCAGCAATGTCAATCAAGTCCCGCACATGTTGAATAGTACCTTCGTTTTTGTAATTCCACAAACTCCCTTCCACCCAAGTACCGACCAAACTCGGCGGTGTATCTGGCATTCTCGCAGCATCGTAAGGGAAAGGAACTCCCGCCAATGGAACGAGTGAAGGATCGACCCAACTTGCACCTTGATGAGTAAATAGAAAAGGATCGTAAAAATGGAAAGTATAAATCAAGTTTGTATCCGGGTAAACCGGCATTGCAGAAAGGTTATTATAACTGTTCCATCCTGCCGGACCAACAATAATTGTATGAACCGTGTCTATAGTCCGGATTGCATCAACCACCTTTAATTGAATTGCATTCCAATCGGAATCGGAAATTCCGTGAGGTTCGTTTAATACTTCGTACAAAATAAGATTTGAACGATTTTTATAATGCTCTGCCATTTGCTTCCAAAGTGGAATAAGCACTTTATCATAATCAGCCGGAGTTGAGGAAGTTACATCGAAGGTGTGATTGTCGAGTATCAAAGAAATATTTAATTCTTCGCTCCAATCAACAACTTGATCCAGAAAAAAGAAGAATAACGGATCCAAAGTATAATCTGGAGCTCCGTCGGACATGAATTCAAGATTAATTGGAAGACGGATTACATCGACTCCAAGACTTTTTATGTCTATAAAATCATCCTTGTCATATTTTGAAAATTGTATTTCCCCTGCACTACCAGACTGAAACCAGTTTGTGATATTAATTCCTTTGTTAAAATTAGCCGATTGGGAAAATATAGAATTGGAAGTCAAAATGATTGCGAGCACTAATATTTTTTTCATTTTAAGCCTTGTTTAATTATTCCGCCAAAAATAATAAATAGGCGAGACTTATTTAAATAAAGATTGAATATTTTTATATATTCACGTAATAAAGTGACAAATTAATAAACATAAGAGGAATAAACAGTGTCCTGGATAAAAGAAATAGATGAAGCCGCTGCAGAAGGGAAACTAAAAGAGATATATTCAGAAATAGCCGGAGCCAGAGGCAAAGTTTCAAATATAATGAAAGTGCACTCCTTAATGCCCGAAACAATGCGCACCCACTTAAACCTATATCTGTCAATAATGTTCGACAAGAACTCCCTTAGCAGGGAATTGAAAGAACTTATCGCAGTAGTTGTTTCTGTTTGTAACAATTGCGAATATTGTGTAAATCATCATGCAGTAGCACTCAACCATTACTGGAAGGACGACAAAAAAATCGATGATTTAATCAATGATTACAGAAGCATGGATTTACCGGTCAAAGTTTTTGCAGTGTTAAGCTATGCGGAGAAATTGACTCTTCACCCGCATAAAATAATGCCCGCGGATATAGAAAACTTGCGAATGCACGGATATACCGATGAAGAAATATTAAACATTAATTTGATTGTGAGTTATTTTAATTTTGTTAACCGCATTGTCATGGGGCTTGGCGTGGAATTCAGCGAAGAAGAATTAAGAGGATATAATTATTGATTTTTCTTTCGGGAAAAGCGAAACACCAAATAGATTGACATTCCTATCATCACAATCATGAACGAAATAAAAATGAACCAAAAGGATTTGTCCATATAGGACTTACCTGCAATATTGGTATTTGTCACCTGCTGAAAGACAAGAAGCAGAAATATATTTGTTATTACACCGCTCCAGTTGGTAAATTTAATCAAATATGCAATCGTTTCATTTCTCCTTTCGGGGGCAAGCCAATATTCTTTGTTGGGAAGATTTATAAAATCATCTTTTGCTCTAGTAATGAAATACGAAATCCCTCCGAACAGAATTGCTATAAAGCATACAATTCCGATTTGAAAAATATTGGCAGATAATTTGGATGAAAAATTATCCGCCTGTCCTGATGCATTAAAATGGACCGCAACTTCGTTTGGAAGATGTGGGTAAAAATAAATACTTTGAACGATTGCCGCAGCTACCGTTGCCCATAAAATAAAGAATGAAATATCTTTTTTTAGTTTCATAAACTATTTCATTTTATTGGAAACAAAAGTTAAAACTTCTTCAAAAAATTTCAAGAGTTCTTTTTGGCTATCTTCACTCTTGAGTAAATCCGAATATGTGTAAATAGCCCCATTCCAGCCTTCAGTATGCCAATAAGCTGACCCGCTCAAATTAATATTGGTAATGTCTTCGGGGAAAGGATAGGCAGTAATGTAAAAATATGGTTCTGTAATTCCCTCATCCCCGGCAGAAAATCCGAAATTCATCTGCTCCCTCGAATAATCCCAATTTTCGGGATCTTGTCCTTCGA
>CAZULK010000201.1:0-4430 GCA_964621225.1 uncultured Melioribacteraceae bacterium
GAAAGGTACACGCTTCTTTTGTACATCCGGGCGTATCGTCTTTCGGATAAAAATAAATTACCAGATTCTTCTTGCCAATTACATCTTCAATTTTGAAAATATTACCGTCTTGATCCGGTAATTCAAACATAGGAATTTTACTTCCCACTTCAACTTTTTTCATCTCGTCACAACCTTTGTTAAAGAATATTATTGTTAAAATTAATATTAACCAAATCTTAGTCAAAATATTGTCCTCTTGTTTTTTATGCTTTGTGTATTTTTTCTGCTGCTAGTTTCCCGGTCAATATTGCCATTGGAACACCCGCCGGACTGTATGTCCATTGCCCGGCCTGAAATACATTGGGGATTGGCGTAAAAACGGATTGGTTAACTTTTAGCATATTACTCACAGCCGGTATCTCTTTTTCAAACGACCAGCCAACAATTGCACCATTGGTTGATGCAATTCTTTTTTTTATACTCAAGGGAGTAAATGAAAATTTGTGTTCGATTTTTCCTTTAAGCTCCGGATAAATTGTATTGGTTAGTATCTCAATAATTTTATTTTCAATATAGATTATGAACTCTTCATACCATCCGGCTTCTTTAACTTTTTCAAATATCTCATATTCCGTGAGAAAACTAACAATTAGTCCGGTTTTGTTCTTTGGTGCAAGGTTTTCGTCCCTTAAGCCGGGAATGGAAATTTCAAAAGTGTTGCGCTCTAAAAATTTATCGAGCCAGGAAAGAATTTCTTTTTGGGACCAATTTGAAAAATTGTTGAGCAAATCTTCAAGTTGTGATTTATGAATATTTCCTAATCCTAATTTTGACGGAGTATAGAAGAAATGTCCGTTTGAAATTTTTCTAAAATATTGCAGAGGCATATTTACTTCCAAATAAAGAGAAAATACAGATTCACTGCTTTTAGCTTTTTTAATTTGCTCATTAATTATTGCAATTCGTTTTTTTACTTTTAACGGTAAATTATCAGTCTCAACAATTCTATAAAAAGTAGGTAAATCGGCCGCCCATAACAAATAATCATAATTATATTGAGTGCCATTTTCATCAACAACAAATTGCTCCGCTGGATTAACTGATTTTATTGTTGTATTTGGCTTTAACTCTGCTTGTAATTCCAAGGCTTTATCTTTAATGGCTTCGGCTAATTTCCCAACTCCGCCACGTGGGTAAAAATAGGCTGAGTAAATTGCATAATAGCCCAATGCAAAAAAAGCAGGCGTAGCTTTGAAAAAGTGTTGTGTAATAATATCTCTGGGTGGAGAATCAGTGATATATCTTGCAACGTATTGTTCGACCGGTTCTTGCAATGAGTTAATTTTCCTGAGTGTTAATAAGAATTTGGGAAGCCAGGGTAGTAACTTTTTTAATAAAAATTCCTTTTCTTTTTTTAAATCATGAAAAACCGGATTGTCGATTTTGTACATATTGGCAACGTACCCGGTTACCTTTTTCATTTTGCTAACTAAATTCGAAATTTCATTTTTATTTTCGGGGTAGACCTCCATCAACATTTCGCCATATTTATCAACATCTGTTGCACCTTCAAAATGAATTATTTTATCCTCAATGCCAATGGATACTTTGTTGGGTATCAGTTCAATACTAATACCCAAATCATTAAGCATAGGTTTGATTATTCCGGCATTTACAAGGGCTCTTACTCCGGCTTCAAATGTAAATCCGTTGTGCTCTATGCTGCTTACCAGTCCGCCGAACTCTCTGTTCTTTTCGAAAAGCAAGACCTTGTGCCCATCACGAGCCAGATAAACCGCTGCGGTTAATCCCGAAATACCTCCACCGACAATTATTACTTTCTTCATCCTATTTCTTCTTTAGGATTTTTTTAGCCGCAATACGACCGGTCATGATTGCCGTGGGTATTCCCGACGGGCTATAAACCCATTTGCCTGCAGTAAAAATATTTTTAAATGGAGTTTCAACTGCTTTATCCATAAAAAAGATGTGATTTACAACCGGAATTTCCTGCGCGAAGGACCAGCCGACAATTGAACCTTCTGAACTTAAATAGCGTTTTACAATAGTTAAAGGGCTTGCCGAAAGTTTGAAAATGATTTTATCTTTAATGCCTTTGTAAAAATGCTCCGATAGGAGAGAAATTACAGTGTCTTCCATAATTTGTTTAAACTCGTTGTACCAGCCTTCTTCATCTATTTTTTTGGTTATCTCGTAGTAGAAAAGCCAGCTTACGATAATCCCGGTTTTCCCTTCAGGGGATGCTTTTTTATCACGAAGAGAAGGAATGGAAATTTCAAAAGTATTGTATTTTATGCTTTCCTTTAACCAATCTATTTTGTCTTGCTTTGTTAAATTGCTCCACTTCTTCAAAATATTTTCGATGTTTTTCAAATCCAATAATCCGCGCTTGTTAGGTGTATAAAAAACATGGCAGCTCGAAACATTTGCGAAAAATTCCGGTGGTTCATCTATTGCCAGAAATACTGAGAATACAGATTCTGCACCTTTTGATGATAAAATTTTACTTTTTTGTAGAGTGAATTTTTTGTCCTTCAACGAGGTGTGTAAATTATTGTAAAAATATTTTAAATCGGCAGCCCAGACGAGATTTTTATAAGCATAAATTTCACCGTTGTTAGTTTCGATTGTATTCTCTTCCGGATTGATTGCTACAATTGTCGTATCGTTTTTAAGTTCTCCGCCCAGTTCCTTATATTTTTCAACCAATTTATGGATGAAATTTCCCATTCCACCTTCGGGATACATATAATCATTAAAGAGAGTAAAATAACTCAGCGCAAAAAAAGCCGGCGTGTTTTTGAAAAAGTGCTGTCCGATAATATCGTTAAGAGATTCGTTCTTCGACAATTGCGAAAGAAAATCTTCAAAAGGTAAATTCAGCTTTTTAATCCGGTACATTGTACGGAAAAACTTAAAGAGCCATTTAATAAACAGTGGTACGATTACAAGATTTTTTTTCTTTTTAAACAATGGATTGTCAACACCGTAGAGTACCTTCATGTCGTCGATGATTTTTTGCATCTCCCGGATGATATTATCAACATATTCCGGATCCTCGGGATAGATTCTTTTTAACATTTCTGCATATTCGTAAAGGCTTTGCTCTCCGTTTACTACAATCTTTTGGTCTTCAACTGCCAGAGTAACGGGATTTGGAAGCATTGCTAAATCTATTCCCAACTCTTCGAGCATCGGTTTCACTAACCCGGCATTAACCAACTCACGGGGACCGGCATCAAAACGGAATCCGTCTTTTTCGAAAGAAGAAATTAGACCTCCGCAGACGCTGTTTTTTTCAATAAGTAATACATTCTTGCCTTCTTTAAGTAGCGAAAGGGCTGCAGTCAGGCCGGCCATACCACCGCCAACAATTATATTTTCAAAAAATTCAGGTTTGCTCAGACTCATATTAACTTTCCCATTTTCAAACTAATATCCCAAAGTTCTTCTGCAACTTCCTTATCAAGTGCCGGAGGCGTTGGTTCCTCGAGCGTTGTTAAATTAAAAAACTTACCACTTACATTTTCAACAGCAGGCGAAACCCCCAAGTAATATAATGCTTCCGCAGAAATCTCCACTGGTCGTAATGATTTATCCAATATGTTCTTTTTGAACCATTTATATGAATTTCCGTTTTCCTGACCGGTATCGGTTTTGACGGCTCCGGGATGCATCGCGTTTATCGTTACTTCGGAACCTTTAAAATAGTCGTCAAAAATTAACATGGTCAGTAGTTGTGCTAGTTTTGCGGAACCGTAACTTTTCAAACCTGAATATCTGCGTTTTTCCCAATTCAAGTCATCGAGCCGTAAACCCCACGCGGCAAAGCGATGTCCTTCGGAACTCACATAGATAATTCGAGTTTTTCCCTTCGCTTTCAGCTTTTCTCTCAATTTATAATTGATGATGAAAGACGAAAGATAATGCACCATAAATACCTTTTCGATTCCGTCGGGTGTCAGTTCTCTTTTGGTAAGATAAACCCCGGCATTGTGAATAAGTACATCGATATTTCTTTCAATTTTTAAAAGCTCGTCGGCCACTTTATGAGTTTCTTCAATGCTGCTTAGATCTGCCAATAAATAATCGCAACGTACATTGAATTCAGTTTCTATTTCATTTTTTAATGCTTCCGATTTTTCTTTGTTGCGATTGATGCAGAGAAGGTCGGCTCCCATGGATGCATATTTCCGTGCAGTTGCATATCCAATGCCGGATGTAGCTCCGGAAATAATTACAAGCTTTCCTTTGGAATCCAATTCGCATATTTGCGGATTTTTCTTGTTGTTCCGAAGCATTGCAAAGACATTTGACCAACGGTATTCTTTAATGTACTGGATGGTTTTCTTCTCTAATAGTTTCATAGGGAAATTAACCGAATTTTTTAATCATAAATTTTCTGTACGCTTTGCCAAAGCGGGGGA
>CAZULK010000202.1:0-4367 GCA_964621225.1 uncultured Melioribacteraceae bacterium
CCGAGTGGTGTGTTCCAATAAAGTCCGTGTTTCGAACCCTTCGATTTTCTTCCGTTGTTTTCCCAATCCTCCGCATCCGGTTTGCCTTCTCTGTTCAACCATTCTGCATACTTAACCAAAGCCGGATAAACCATTTGTAGTCTGACTTTGTCGCCGGATAATTTATAACTTTCAACCTCCGCCCAAGCAAACAAAGGGGGATTGATTGTGTTCTTATATCCTTTGAGTGAAAAGAGTCCTCCGTCGAAATCGAAATGAATTAATCTTCCGTCGCTCTCCCGGTATTCACGTCCGATATATCCGCTTGGCAATTGCATTGCGTAAAAATTATCTAACGATTTTATTGCGGGGAAAATATGATGCGCATATTTCGCAAACATTATCATAAAGATTGTATCCCACTGGAAAATATTTTCGCTGAACGCTTCGTCTATCCAGTTTGATACCAAGGGTGAGTTTTTCTGCGGAGCTTTCAAACCATTGAATGCAATTTCCCAACATTTCCAATACATTTTCACCAGAGAAGTGTCGTCCAGTATTGGTGATGGGAGTTCGTTTTTTACCTCAGCAAATTTGGGCAAAGGCTCGGGAACATATTCATGTTTGCCAAAATACATTCCCTTTTGCTGAGGCAATAAAATTGAACTGAGAAGCAACAGAAAAAGAAATATAACCGGTAACTTTTTCAATTTTACCCATCAATAAATCAAAGTTTGTATTGAGTGCGGAGGCAATACCGTTGTTGTTTGCTCTTCCCCAATAAATACTTTGCATTCAATTTCTATATCGCTTTGATTCATCACAACCGTAACAATGCTTCCGTCAGTATTGACGAATGAAGTTGCCAGCAAATGGCTTCTGCTAGCAACGGTATTCAACCTTTCGGCTCCGGGACGGATGAATTTAGAGAAATGACCGATATAATAATAGGAGGGAGTAAAGATCAATTCTCCGGTTTTGGTATTTGCATGAACGGGTGCAAAGCAAAAATTTCCAACGTGGTTCGGTCCGCCGCGTTCATCCAAAAGTATATTCCAATCTGTCCATCCAACCGTGCCGTTGTTGAAATCGTTTATCATGGATCTGCCGTATCGTTCGGCATTTTTCCAAGTTTGAAATCCGTTGGGTCTGAAGCCTTCTGCACATCCTTCTGTAAATAGTAGATTTTTAGCCGGATAAGCTTCTTTAACTTTCCCGACGTTTTCATACATCTCTCTTCCACCGGCCCACGATTCGTACCAATGGAATCCCATTCCCCATGCATATTTTGCCGCTTCCGGATCGCCGAATATCACATTGGCTCTGTAGTTCATCAAGTCTCTGTTATGATCCCAAACTATTATATTCTTTTCGCCCAGTCCGGCTTTTTCCATTGTGGGACCAAGATAATATTTTAAGAAATCCCTTTCCTCTTCGGCGGTAAATATACACGATTCCCAAGTTTGTTTTGCCATCGGTTCGTTTTGAATTGACACACCCCAGATTGGAATGCCTTCCTTTTCGTATGCGTTTATAAATTTCACGAAATAGTTTGCCCACGACTGATAATACTCGGGTAAAAGCTTGCCTCCGTGCAGCATATCCTTTGTGTCTTTCATGAATGCCGGGGGACTCCACGGACTTGCAAATAAAGTCAATTTGCCTCCGGCAGCTTCGATTGCTTTTTTGATAAGTGGGATTCTGTATTTTTTATCATGCTCAATTGAAAAGGTTTTTAATTCAGCATCGCCCTCATCTACGTAAGTATAGCTTCCGCTACTGAAATCACAGCTATGAATATTCGTTCTTGCCAAAGTATATCCTATCCCTTTGTCAGCATCGTAGTATGCTTCGAGCAGTTCTTTCTGTTTATTTTCCGGGAGTTGCGCAAATACTTCTGCAGAAGCATCTGTTATTGCTCCGCCAATTCCCAAAAACTTTTGAAAGTGTTTATCCGGATTAACGAAAACACAAACCTCCGTTTCCAAAGGCTGCTTGGATTTTTCAGTCGTTAAATCTGGCAATTGTGTTAATCTTAAGTTTGTACCCTCCGCAGTTGAATAAACTTGAACTTTTTTTTGGGCATTGAGATAAGGCTGAATCAACAATAAGATCAACAAAATTATAATGGACTTTACATTTTGATTTAGAACCGACTTCATACAATACTCCCTTAATCATTATTGCAAAACGAAAGATAATACAATTTTCAAGCCAATGTAATATTTAATATTTATCCCGGTTTTAGCTTCGAATTTAAAAGAAATATCATCAACAATAATTTTTTTTATCAAAATAATAACAAAAATCCGACCGTCAATTCGTGATTCGTTTTATTAATCTTTAATATCCCTTTTCTATTACCGGTTAATTATTTATTTTGCCCCTAAAATTCTTAGGGATATGATTAAAAAGTTATTTTTTATTTGGATAGTTGTTGCTTCAATTACTTTTTCTCAAATTAATTTCGATGCAAATTTCGAAAGCGGGAATCTTGCATCAGTAACCCAGATAGATTCGAATTATTTCGAAGTTCAATCCCGCGAAGATATTGGCGGAAGATGGTTCTATTTCAGAATGAGCGGTGTTAAAGATAAACATGTTAAAGTGAATGTGGTCAACAGCGATGCCAACAGACCATTTTATTCGTATGACAATATAAATTTTACAAGATTCACCGAAACTGAATCCCCTTATGTAAATTACTTCGAAAAAACGTTTGATGAAGATACAGTTTACGTAGCTTATTATACTCCGTATACATTTTCCCATTTAATGAATAAAATAACCGAATGGAAACAAAGCGAACTTGTATTTGTTGATACTCTCGGCTATACACAAATGAATTTGCCGATACAAGAGATCATTATTACTGATCCCTTTACTCCTCAAACTGCAAAAACGGATGTATGGATTCACGCAAGAACTCATCCGGGCGAAACCCCGTCTTCCTTTCAATTTGAGGGGATAATAAACGAATTATTGAAAGACGATGAGGTGATAGATTATTACAGAAAGAATGTTGTCTTTCATCTCATTCCTTTTACTAATCCCGATGGTGTTTATTACGGCAGAAGCAGAACAAATTTTAACGGAGTTGACGTAGAGCGGGAATGGAACAAGCCGATGAACGAAACGTGTTTGGAAGTACAAGCATTAAAAACGAGAATGAGTGAAATTAATTCCGTAAAACCCCTTGCAGTATTTCTCAACCTTCATTCACAAACAGCACCATATTGTACGTTTTGGATTCACTCTCCCGGTTCAACATCGGAAAGATTTTACAGAATGGAATATCAATTCGCAAATTTAAACACTTCGGACAATCCCTATTTTGTTCCGGATGATTACAGTCATTCCGATTTGAGGGACTATTTTCCCGAAGGATTTTTGTGGAATACTCAAGGCGAAAACACAATGGCTCTAACTTACGAAACCCCCTATGATCAATACTCGAATAACGATTGGGTGACAGACGATAACTTAAGAGAGATTGGAAAAAGGACTTTATATGCTTCGATGGAGTATTTGCAATTATCGCATCCGAAAAGGTTGCTGCTTGATGATTCCGGTGCCCGGCTTGTTGGATTCTGGTATTATGATACTAGCGGATTGGAATTCTTCGGCGACGGATTTTTAACCGCCGGACCCGGGCAAGGAGAAAATATGATAATATATGAAACGGAAGAATTGAATCCGGGCAAATATGATATTTACGGATGGTGGCCATCCTCGGAGGAGTTCTCCTTCAACACTGATTTTAATATTCAAGCAAATCAACAGTCGATAACTTTGACCAAAACCCAAAGAACAAACGGCGGGCAGTGGAATTTCCTTATTCAAACCGAATTAAACAGCAAGGGCAAAATTACAATTACATTGAAAGACAATCCAAACGGAAAAGTTGCCGCGGATGCATTCAGAATATTATATGCGGGTCTGCCTTCGGATGTTAATGAATCGAAGAATATTCCTAATGAGTTTGTGTTATATCAAAATTATCCGAATCCGTTTAATCCTTCGACAAACATTGAGTTTAAACTTAATAAACCGGGCAACGCAAACTTATCGGTATATGATGTTTTGGGAAGAAAGATTGCCGAAATTGTTAACGGTTATTTGAAAACGGGGAATTACCGGTTTAGTTTTAATCCCGGAAATTTCGGACTTGCATCGGGAGTTTATATTTATAAATTAAGCTTCGGAAATAAATTGATTAGCAAGAAGATGATTTACCTAAAGTGATATGAACAAAGAATTATTGAATAAAATAAAATCAAGCTACAACGGGGAAAGCAAAATACTTCCGGAAGGGGATTATCTGGAATCCGCAGTATTAATGCCTTTGGTAGAAATAGACAATGAATTTCATTTTCTTTTTGAAAAAA
>CAZULK010000203.1:0-1236 GCA_964621225.1 uncultured Melioribacteraceae bacterium
GGCGCAACATGCGCAAATTATTTTTTTTAATTATTGTATTAACCGTTGTTATATCTGGTTGTAAACAAACCACTGAACCCACTGTCACAAACCAACTTCCCGAAGGATATCAAAAAGATATTTCCTGGCCTTCGTTGGCGAATAGTCCATGGCCGGTATTTCACGGCACTCCACAGGGTACGGGAAGAGCTAAAGAAATAATTTCTGAATCCTTGCAAAATTTAACCTCGTTACAATTTGAAGGTGGTACTTCATTTTCAGGAATAACTTCTCCGGTTGTAGGATCAGATTCTACTATCTATTTTGCCTCATCTTTGGAATCTGATTCAAATTGTACGGCTTGTAAAAGTTTTCTCTATGCAATTTCTATTAAAAATGAAATATTATGGAAGCTTCCTCTCGATGGAAGAGGAGAGGGCTGTTTAACCCCGGTGGTGGATAATAGAGGTACGATATATGTCGCAACAACGGATGGTTACCTCAATGCTGTCGATGGATCGGGTAATATAATATGGAAGTATTACGAGGGTTTTTACGGTTTCGGAGGGGAAGGAATATCTATAGATAAAAATGGCGCAATTTATCTGTTAAGCGGTGAAAATAGTTTGATATCTTTAACAAATAAAGGCGAATTAAGATGGAAATTAAAGCTTGATGCCGGATTTCTATTTTCGTCAAATCATTCCATAGTATTTTCTCCCGATGGTAATTATTTGTATGCTGCCGGGATAGATTCAACCCTTTATTCGGTAGATATTAACGGGAAATTAAATTGGGTATTTAATAACGGTGGACATATTTTCCATTCGCCTCTAGTTGATTCTCAAGGAAACATATATTTCGGGACTAACGACGGTGACGGCAAAAAAGGTATTTATTCTCTAACTCCGGATGGAAAAGTCCGTTGGTTTTACGAATCATCCCCCTCAAATCAAAATCCAACAATTGATAAAAACGGAAATTTATATTTTTCCGCTGCGGGTGAAATTATCTCGCTGGATTGGAACGGGAAAATGAGGTGGACAAAAAACTTTAATTCGATTATTTCTCATTTAATTTGTTCCGATAACGGAAAAATATTTTTCTTTGGAGAAAAGCCGACGCTTTTAGATACGGATGGGAATATACTGGATCAATATAAAGATTATTTGCAAGTTGGCGGTTCTCCGGGAGTGAGTTTCGACGGGAAAATAATTGCATGCGTATCTTGGCCGTCAAAACAATTTGTGAAATTTT
>CAZULK010000203.1:1336-4348 GCA_964621225.1 uncultured Melioribacteraceae bacterium
AGATTTTTATGTCCGTTTGCGGAATCGACCAATACAAAATAAAATCTTCATATTAGAGTAATCCATATATAAAAAAGCTTAATTAATTCCGGGAACCTCAGATAATTTATTTCGTCTGAAGATTCGAGCAGAGCAATGAAAAGCAAACTAAACACATATTGGGAATCGCTAAAAAAGAGTCCTTTTAAAATTGAACTCACATTTTGGGCTGCGGCGTTAGTTTATTTAGCCTCGATCAATCCCGCTTCCCAGGACCATCTTGACTTATGCTTATTTCGTTTTGCCGGTTTGGATGCCTGCCCCGGCTGCGGATTAGGAAAATCGGTATCTTATGTATTGCACGGTGATATTTTTTCTTCGTTTATAAATCACCCGGTAGGAATTATAGCTGTAGTATTAATTTTATTCAGAATTTTCAATTTAATAGAAAAGAGCAAGAATTTTTATTTAACAACCAAGGGAGTGTAAAATGGCAAATGTATTGGAATATTTTCCGGAATTAAGTGGGGACGAACAAGTTTATATTGCGGGACTAATTAAAGATATGAACGATGATCAAGCAAGACAGTTCTCAATTGCCTATAGGGCAAGAAGAAAAGATCCTCAAATGATATTGTTGCTTGCGGCAATAGGTTTGCTTGGTGTAGCCGGCGTTCACCGTTTCGTTATTGAACAAGTTGGTATGGGAATTTTATATTTTCTAACCGGCGGTATTTGTTTGGTTGGTACAATTGTGGATATGATAAATTATAAAAAGCTTTCTTTCGAGTACAACCAAGTTCAGGCAAATCAAATTATTTCTATGATGAATATGAGTAATGCATAATTATTTCTGAGTCGTCCGGATAGTTCCGGGCGACACTTCAATTCTATCAATTTCTCGGTTCGCTAATCTCACCTCTTTTTAATACATTGTGTCTTAAATTAAATCGCCTTATGATAAAGACACTAATTCAATTAACAATATTTGCAGTAATTATATCCGGCTGTGGAAGCAAAGCCGGGGAAGAAAAAAATATGGACGAAAGAAAACCTAACAAATTAATTAATGAAAAGTCACCCTATTTATTACAGCACGCCTATAATCCCGTGGATTGGTATCCTTGGGGAGAGGAGGCATTCAACAAAGCAAAAAGGGAAGGCAAACCCATTTTCCTTTCAATCGGTTATTCCACATGTCACTGGTGCCATGTGATGGAGCACGAATCGTTCGAAGATTCTACCGTTGCGGCAATGATGAACGAGGTGTTTGTTTCAATCAAAGTTGACAGGGAAGAAAGACCCGATATAGATAATATTTACATGACTGTTTGCCAAATGATGACCGGACACGGCGGCTGGCCGATGACAATCATAATGACCCCGGAAAAGAAACCCTTTTTTGCGGGGACGTATTTTCCCAAGGAAAGTAAATACGGGAGAATCGGTTTAATAGATTTAATAAAAAGAGTAAAAGAAGTTTGGCAAAAAGATAAGAAAGAAATTTATGAATCTGCCGATAAAATCACCGATTATTTAAAAGATGTAACTTCAAAATCCGGCGGAACAACTTTGGACGAGAGTGTTGTTGGTAAAGCCGTGGAAAAATTCAAGCAAAATTATGACCCGGAATTTGGCGGATTCGGAACTGCACCAAAATTTCCTTCTCCCCATAACTTGCTCTTTTTGTTAAACTTTGGTGAGTTAAAAAACGATAAATCTTCGTTGGAGATGGTTGAGAATACACTGTTAAATATGAGCCTTGGCGGAATTCATGATCATATTGGAGGTGGATTCCACAGATATTCGACCGATCGAAAATGGATACTTCCTCATTTCGAAAAGATGTTGTATGATCAGGCAATGCTACTTTTTGCTTACACGGAGGCATATTCTGTAACACGAAATGAATTATTCAAAGAGACAGCCGAAAACATTATTGAATATGTTTTGAGGGATATGACTTCCCCGGAAGGAGGGTTTTATTCCGCTGAAGATGCCGATTCGGAAGGTGAGGAAGGGCGTTTTTATACATGGACAAAACAAGAGATCACGGAAATCTTGGATGAGGAAGCTGCAACTTTATTTTTTGAAACATTCAATTTTAAAGAGGAAGGTAATTTTGCCGAAGAGGCAACAAAGGAATTAACGGGTAGAAACATTCCTTACCTTACAAATCAAATTGAAGAATATGAAGGAAGAAAATTCGGCAAGAAAGATAAAATATCTTTCATAAAAGAAAAGCTATATGTTGAAAGGGAGAAAAGAGTTCACCCATTCAAAGACGATAAAATATTAACCGATTGGAACGGATTAATGATTGCCTCTTTGGCAAATGCAGGCAAAGCTTTCGCAAATGATGAATATATCGAAAAGGCTGAAGAAGCGTTTAATTTCTTGACCAAGTATTTAATTAAAGAGGGAAATATATTGCATCGTTACCGGGAAGGCGAAGCAGCCCTTGACGGCACTTTGGATGATTACGCTTATTTTATTATGGCAGCTTTGGGTTTGTATAGGGCAACATTTAATGTTGATTATATAGATTATGCTATAAAATTTGCGGACAAAACCGATGAGTTGTTTTTGGATAAGAAAAACGGAGGTTATTTCTTATCTCAAGCAAACAATGATGATTTAATAATCAGACCCAAAGAAACATACGACGGCGCTATGCCTTGCGGAAATTCAATAATGTACGGAAACTTGAAAACATTGTATCATATAACGGCAAACGAAAAATATGAGGAATTAGCCCAAGGAGTAGAGAAAGTATTTTCAACCCAACTGGGCAATTCACCTATGAGCAGTTCTATGTTTTTGAATTATTATTTGGATAATTTATTTGGCGAGTACGAAATAGTGATTGTGGAAGGGAAAAACGATCCCCGGGAGTTTGTTCAAAAATTGAATTTAATGAGATTCCGTGGGAGTGTAATTGTGGTGAAAAATGATAATAGTTCTTCGCAAAGATTAAAAGAATTGATTCCATACATCTCTGACTACGAAACTATTGATGGACAAACAACAATC
>CAZULK010000204.1:0-4285 GCA_964621225.1 uncultured Melioribacteraceae bacterium
CGCCTTTCGTTGTTAGGCCAACGTTGACCGATTCTTTGAAGAAAGAGATTCGTTCCGTATTTCTAAATATGCATAAAAATTCAATAGGTAAGCAGCTATTAAGAACTCTAATGATTGATCGTTTTGAAGAAGGGAGTGAATCTTATTATAAAAAGTAAAAAAATTTTCATACCGCTATTTTTTAAATTTACAATTGCAATTGTTGCAATCGTACTAACTTTCGGAACAATAAATTCCTATTTGATATATTCGAAAGTTTACGATTTTATTAAATTGGAATCAGAAAAAAGAGGTGTCCTAGCTGCAAAAGCGCTTATCGAGAGTTTGAGCGAAGAACTGCTTACTGAAAACTATATCGATGTTCAGAAGTCAATTAGAAACTTTAAAAAAAATGACTCGTCGATTGAATATATCTTTATTTATATCCCAAGAGAAGATATCATTATACATACTTTTACCGATGGATTTCCTAAAAACTTAATTGGTATAAATTCTGTCAATTCATCAACAGATAGTAAATTTAAAATTTTTGAATCTTTGGAAGACGGGAAGAAGATTTTGGATGTAGGAACTCCTATTGAAAACGGAGTATTTGGTGAGTTACATATTGGGATTAATGAAAATTTTGCAATGGAAAATGTTGATGAAACTATAAATGTTTTGTGGATTATGGTTACAATATTTTTGGCCGTAGGAATTCTAGGAGCGTTTCTTTTTTCAATATTTATTACCAAACCAATCATTAAAATTCAAGAATCTGCTGATGCCATAGATTTGTCGCCGGATAAATTTTACACTGTCCCGGAAATCAAAATAAGAGAAAAAATATTTGGAAAATTCAAACCATTATTCAGAACCGAGGATGAAATTGATATACTATGTTCAAAATTCAATTTCATGTTGTACCGATTAATGAATGCATATGCCACAATAAAGGCCGCGCAGGATAAATTATTGGAATCGGAAAAACTTGCTACAATAGGAACCATGGCCTCCGGGATAGCTCACGAAGTTAATAACCCGATTAGCGGGATTAAATATGCCGTTAAAAGATTGCTGAAAAATCCAAATAATATTGAGCAAAATAAAGAATACTTGGAGATGATGCTTGAAGCTACGGAAAAAATTGAGTCTGTTGTTAAAAATTTACTCAATTTTTCCAGGAAAGAAAATTTTGAAATGTGTGAATTCGATATTAAAGAGATCATTAAAAAAGTTGAAATACTTTTGGCGCATAAACTCGATAAAGGAGATATCGAATTATTTTTGAATATTAATGAAAAAGATAAAATAATTTACGGAAGTCCCTCTCATTTACAACAGGTTTTATTAAATTTGATTCTTAATGCTATAGATGCAATCCGGACAGGTAATAATGAAATAAAGAAAATTGTGCTATCCGTCACTTCTGATGAAAATAATTCCAGAATAACTGTTGAGGACACCGGATGCGGAATTGCGGAAAAAAACATTAAAAACATATTTGACCCATTTTTTACAACAAAGGATGTAGACGAAGGTACCGGGTTGGGATTATCCGTAGCTTGGCAAATAATAAATTCCCATAACGGGAGCTTGGTTGTGGAATCTGTTGAAGGAGTAGGTAGTAAATTTATTATTGATTTACCAAAAAAAGGAAATCAAGATGCTTGAAAAAAAATCAATGAAAATTTGTTTGGTTGAGGATGAAAAATTAGTAAGAACCACTATAAGAGACGAATTAAAAGAACATGGATACAATGTTGTAGATTTCGGCAATCCGTTCGAAGCACTTGAATACATTAAAGAGGAATCTCCGGAAATTGTTATCTCTGATGTTAAAATGCCGAAAATGGATGGAATTGAATTACTTACGGAAATAAAGAAACATTCCCCGGAAACGGAAGTAATTATAATCACTGCCTTCGGTTCTGTTGCCAATGCAGTAGAAACAATAAAATTGGGAGCCTTCAATTATTTGACCAAACCCTTCGAATTTGATGAATTAGATTCTACTATCAGGAAAATAGTCAACTACAGAAGGATCACAAATTCGAACCTACAATTTCGAAAGCACTTTGAACAAAAGTATAGCCTGGATTCTCTTATTGGGAATAGCCCACAAATTAAAAGGGTAAAAGAAGAGATTTCTTTGGTAGCAAACACAAATTCATGTGTTTTATTAACAGGGGAGACCGGTACGGGTAAGGAAGTGGTAGCAAATATAATTCACTATTCTAGTAATAGAGCTGAAAAACCACTTATCAAAGTAAGCTGTGCCATTCTTTCCGAAGATGTAATAGAGAGCGAACTATTTGGACATGAGAAAGGTGCTTTTACCGGAGCTGAAAAAACAAGGATTGGTAGATTTGAAGAAGCGAATTATGGGACCATTTTTTTAGATGATATTGATGATGTTCCTCTTTCGGTTCAAGTGAAATTATTAAGAGCCCTTCAGGAGAATGAAATTGAAAGGGTGGGCAGCAATAAACCAATTAAAATTGATGTTAGGGTAGTAGCTTCAACTAAAGTTAATTTGGAGAAATTGGTTGAAGAAGGAAAATTCAGAGAAGACCTTTATTATCGGCTCAATGTTTTTCCCATCAACATACCCCCACTGCGTAATCGAAAAGAGGATATAAGAATTTTAATTAAAAAATTTGTAGAACACTTTGCCGAAGGGAGAAGTATTACCGTTGAGGAAGATTTCTTCGAGATTCTTACTCAATATCATTGGCCCGGAAATGTGAGACAGTTAAAGAATTTTATAGAAAGGTGCATGATTTTGGCAGCAGACGGCGTTATTCATAAAGGAATGATCCCGAGAGAATATTGCACGAGTGAAAATATGCTGAGTATAGATGATTTGGATGGAAAATCCCTTCCTGATATTATTTCCGAATTTGAAATGAATATAATAAAATCCTTCTTAGATAAAAACGGATGGAATAAAACTAAAACTGCCGAAGAGCTTGGTATTCCGCTAAATACTCTGAGGTCAAAAATGGAAAAATTCGGATTAAACAATTAAAAACCTACGAAAAATCATAGCACCTACGAAATTTCGTAGGTGCTTGAGCACCTAATAAGAAAAAAAACCTCTTTTTATCCCATATTCTACGTTTTATTTTCACAAAAATATTGGCACGTTGTTTGGCTTTATTTAACGAAATAAATGGAGAATAAAATGCCAAACATCGGAATACCTGAAATTTTAATAATCTTATTTGTGATTTTGTTCTTTTTTGGCGGGAAAAAATTACCCGAAATAGCCAAAAACTTAGGAAAAGGAATAAAAGAATTCCGTAAGGAAATTAAATCAATACAAAACACAGTTGAACCATTAAAAAAGGAGTTAAAGTAATGAAAAAACTAAGTGCAGTTTTAGTTGTTCTACTGCTTACAGCAGGTTCTATGTTTGCTCAGGGTAAAGTATCCGGAAAAACATATTTCGATTATACTTACAACCCTGACGGAACACCAACCAATTCGTTCGAAATTCACAGAGTTTACATTGGCTACTCTGCAAACTTATCGGATAACATTAGCTACAAAGTGACTACTGACGTAGGAAGAGTAAACAACGGTAAAGATAACAGATTGGCTGCTTATTTGAAATATGCCCAATTAAAATGGAAAACCCAATACGGAAGTTTTGTATTCGGTCTTCAAGGCTTGAATATTTTCAACGTACAAGAACATAACTGGGGATACCGCTTTGTGGAAAAATCTGCAATGGATTTACACCACTTTGGAAGCTCGGCAGATTTAGGTATTGGATATTATAACAAATTTGCCGGAAAATTAAACGTAAGTGCAATAATATCGAACGGAACAGGATATAAAAAATCAGAAAATGATGATTATAAAAAATTGTCATTCCAAGTATTCTATGGTGATGCAAAGATTAAGAAAGACGGCAACTTCAACGTAGGTGCAGTATTCACAACAGAATCATTTGACTACATCAGTGGAACAGATACAACAACAAAATCAACAACAGTATTTGGCGGATTTGCAGCATATCAAATAGCCGGTTTAAGAGTAGGTGCGGAATATGATATGTATACCAAAGGCGGAAGCAGTGATGTAACAAAGAATATCATTTCCGTATATGCAGATTATGCAGCGATGAAGAATTTGCATGTATTTGCAAGATTCGACAAATATGATCCAAATGTAGATGTAGATAATGATGGAAGCAATTATGTAGTAGCCGGGTTGAACTACAAAGCTGGTAAAGGATTTTCCATTGCTCCTAACGTAAGAATCAGCAGTCCTGAAACAGGCGATTCCTCTACATTAT
>CAZULK010000205.1:0-4261 GCA_964621225.1 uncultured Melioribacteraceae bacterium
CTATTTTGCTGCTTCACCGGGAATAAATAATTGTCTTCATTATTTATATTATTAAATTTATAGTTTAAATTATATATTCGATTAAAATTTACTCCGTAGGTTGAAAGAATTAGACTACATATTGTATTTGCTTCGCCTTTACTCAAAGAGTGATGGAGTGGCGATTGTTAAAAGCGAAGATGACACTACTGAATTCCTTGCTTCGGAAGGAAACGTTCCCAACAGTCTAATGGATAATAAACCGGATGAAGATCAACTTGACAATCAAAGTATTAAAATAAAAAAACTGAATGATCAATTTAAGTTGGTATTGGTAAACCCTTCCGAAGATAATATAAATGATGAATTACTGAACAAACTAAAAGATCTGATAAATTCATTAACCGAATCAAGTAGTGAGAATCATCTTAGCAAGATGCTATCCAACCTTGATATTATAATTTACTCCACTGCTGTCAATCAATTCGATCTTGAAATATTGGGCGGTGCTGTGAAGGATGTTTTCGGTTATGATCCCGCAAATCTGAAAAACCAAAAGTTCACTCTGCTAAGGAGAATTGCAAAAGAAGATTATCCAAAAGTAAGAAAATTCTTGCGTGATCTAAAAAACGGAAATAGTTGCACCATTGAATATAGAATAATTGATGACAATGGCAATTTGAAATATATCCGCCACAGCGGTATTCCCGTTTACGAAAATAACGAAGTGATAAAAATTATCGGATCGATAGTTGATGTAACTCAAGAAGTGAAGTTGAGAGAGGAACTAAAGTATTCCGAAGAAAAATTCCGCATGCTTATCGAGACGGCCAACGACCTGATATTTACATTGGACAAGACGGGTAATTTTAAGATGGTCAACAAAAACGGTGCTCTAACTTTGGGTTACGGAGTAAATGAATTACTTGGAAAACATTTTCTCGAATTCGTAACGGAAGAGAGCAAACCCGATGTTGCCGTTGCATTTCAAAATATATTGAAATCAAAATCTCCGGTAACTTTCGAAGCTCATTTAATTGACAACTTTGGCAAAGAGATGATATTCGAAATTTTCGCTCGTTCGGTTGGAGAAAAGGGACTCGACGGAATGATAGCCATCGGCAGAGACGTGACCCGCAAGAGAAAAGATGAGAAAAAATTAAAAGATTTGAATAATAAGCTAATTGAAGCTAATAGATTGATTTCCATTGAGCGTGACAGGGCAAAGGAAAAGATTACCGTTTTGGAAGAATTGAATAAATTAAAAAATGATTTTATCTCCAACGTCAGTCACGAGTTAAGAACGCCGCTTGCATCCATAGTTGGCTTTGCCGAAGCAATAAGTTCCGATCCCGAAATGCCGAGGGAGATGATAACCGAATTCAACGAAATCATTTACACGGAAGGAAAGCGACTTGCTAAATTAATTAATGAAATTCTCGATTTCTCGAAACTTGATTCAGACGGAGAACCGCTGGAGAAAACTGAATTTAATTTGATTGAACTGATAAGAAATTTAGCCGACAACTTCCGGAAAGTTGCCGAAGAAAAGGGATTGACATTCAACGCAGAAATTCCAGAAGCAATGATTACGGTTAATGCCGACAGGGAAAGAATATCGAATGCATTAAGCAATATTTTGTCCAATGCAATAAAGTTCACCGAAAGCGGAGGAAGAGTTACTTTTATTGTGAATGATTTTCTGAAAGACGTTGAATTAATTATATCCGATACCGGTATTGGAATTCCGGAGAAGGAGATTCCAAACCTTTTCGAAAAATTCAAAAAGGTCGACCGGCCGGGCACACAAATTCCAGGTGCGGGATTAGGCTTGGCGGCAACGAAAAAAATTATAGATTTGCACAACGGATTAATTAGAGTTAAGAGCGAAGTTAATAAAGGTTCCACATTTATTGTAAGATTACCCAAAAAGGTGTAGTATGAATTCAAACAAAGATAAGTTAATTTACATAGTAGACGACGAGTCATCCATTCAAAGACTTCTAACTCATTGGATTAAAGGGCAATGGGGTTATTCTTGTGAAGTGTTCGCAAACGGAGAATCATTCAAACAAAAATTTGAAGAAAAGGAATGCTCTTTGGTTCTGCTCGACATAATGCTTCCCGATATTGACGGCATAAGTTTACTTAAATTTATTAAAGAAAAGAATCCCGACGTGCCGGTGATAATGCTTTCCGCTCAAGGCAGCGTGGAAGTAGCATTGGAATCCTTGAGAATAGGGGCGTTCGACTATTTCCCCAAACCGATTGATAATAACAGACTGGAACCTGCTGTTAAAAACGCAATCACAAATTATGAATTAACAAAACGCTTAAAGAGAATACAAGCAGATATAGTAGAAAGACACAGCTTCGATAAGATAATTTCCGTCGACCCGAGAATGAAAGAAGTATTTAATCTTGTTACGAAAGTTTTGGATAACGACATAACGGTGCTTATCCACGGCGAAAGCGGAACAGGCAAGGAGTTGATTGCGAGAGCGATTCATTACAACGGAAAAAGAAAAGATAATCCTTTTGTTGTGGTCAATTGCGCTTCCATTCCCCGGGAGCTTTTGGAAAGCGAATTATTCGGTCACGAAAAGGGATCATTTACAGGCGCTCATCAAAGGAAAATTGGTAAGTTTGAATTAGCAAACGGCGGAACCATCTTCCTCGACGAAATTGCCGAAATGGAAATGTCGCTTCAAGCAAAGATATTGAGAGTTATTCAAGAACGCGAATTCGAAAGAGTGGGTGGCAACGAAGTAATTCAAACCGATGTTCGAATTTTATCGGCTACAAATAAAGATTTAAATAAACAGGTAAAAGAACATAAGTTCAGAGAAGATCTATTTTACAGATTAAGTTCTTTCCCAATAAGTCTGCCTCCATTGCGCGAAAGACGTGATGATATTATTGTTTTGGCCGAACACTTCCGCGAAAAGCTGAATGAAAAATTGAACAAAAGAATTAAAGGCTTCTCAAAGAGAGCATTGAAATTGTTATACGATTACGATTGGCCGGGAAATGTTAGAGAACTGGAAAATACTATTGAAAGGTGTATGATTTTAACTTCAAAAGATATTATTGACACCGATGTTCTTCCACCTCAAATTCTTTCCGGTGATACAGGATTTCTACCAATCAGTACGGGTAATCTGTTTACACCCGATTCACCCGTAATCCCGTTCGAAAAATTGAAAGAAGAAGCCGTGAGACATGCACTTAAAGTAACAGGCAACAATATTGTTGATGCGGCAAAAAAATTAAAAATAGGAAGAGCCACTCTCTACAGGCTAATGGAAAAGTATAATATTAACAAAGAATCGGGAGAATAAAATGAGCGGAATAGTAGAAGAAAAAATTGGAGATGTACTCGTAGAGATCATTAATCTCGACCGTGCTACATTAAACGAAGCTCAGGAATTAAAAACTAATTTATCCCGTCGAATAGACGAAGGTTACAGAAAAATTATTATAGATCTCTCCGCCTGCGATTTTGTTGATTCAACATTTCTCGGGGTATTAGTCGGCACACTTAAGAAGATAACCAAATTGAACGGTGATCTTAAAATTGTTGGATTCAGACCGGCGGTTAAATCGATGTTCGAACTTACGAGACTTTTCAGAATATTCGAGACTTTCACCGATTTACAAGATGCGATTAGGAGCTTTACCTGATAATGAGTAACGTTGATAAGAAAAAAATACTGCTGGTAGAAGACGAATTAAATGTTGCCAAATTATTTCAATATAATTTGAATAAGGCAGGCTATAATTGCATTCACGCCAACGACGGCGAAGAAGGATTAAAACTAGCCGAATCGGAAAACCCCGATCTGATCATAAGTGATATTATGATGCCCAAAGTAGACGGATATCAGTTCAGGGAAAACATACTAAAACACCCGACGTTAAAAGACATTCCGTTTATTTATTTAACCGCAAAGGGTGAAGAAGATGACATATTAAAGGGATATGAACTCGGAGTTGAAGAATATGTGCTAAAAACTGCAAGTCCTAAAGTTGTGCTGGCAAAAATCGGAGCAATATTAAAAACAAAAGAAAAACAGAGACAGAAAGCAATTGAGGAAGTTCACACCGCTGCCGATAAAATGGGTACTAAAGTTGTACCAGACAATGCGCCAAAGTTTATAGGATTTGAAATTGACCATTGGCATTCCACTTTCGAGAATATACCGGGCGGGGATTTTATTGATTACATAAAAATTGATGATCAAAATTTGGCAATAGTATTGGGCGACATTATGGGAAAACG
>CAZULK010000206.1:0-4187 GCA_964621225.1 uncultured Melioribacteraceae bacterium
AAAATTGCGTTTTTTAAGCGTATTTCAACTTTGCTTTTCTCAAAACTTGCCTATTTCGACCGATTTAAGAACAAAATGTATTGAAGTTGGTAATTATGCTTAATTTCACGTCTAGATTTGTCGAACTTTAAATTTCTTCCGATCATCAAATGTGAAAATTCAATTTCGACTATTTTGCACGACTTTGCATAATAGTCTTGACTTTTTTGCAATATTATAATAATCCTTAGAATCTCAAATAAATCATTTTAATGCCACAACTTCGTTTTAAGTAAAAAATCTCCTATGTCTTAAACTAATAAATATAAATTTCAACTATTTCTATCGATCAGATTTTTATATTTTTCTGAAGATAAATAAGAGTAAAAAGCGCCCATTTAATAAATTACAAATGATCACAAAAGCGAAAAAAATACTTAGCGAAGTATTCGGCTATTCCGAATTCCGCCCCATGCAAAGGGAAGTAATTGAGAATGTTTTACAAGGAAGAGATACGCTGGCAATAATGCCCACCGGCGGCGGTAAATCTTTATGCTATCAAATCCCCGCGTTAATTTTCGACGGACTCACAATCGTTGTTTCCCCTCTGATTTCATTGATGAAAGATCAGGTGGAACAGTTAAAAGAGAACGGAGTAAATGCAGTTTATCTTAACAGTTCTCTTTCTGTTAAGGAATACAGGACGAATGTGGAAAAAGTTAGAAATAATTCCGTTAAACTTTTGTATGTTGCCCCGGAGACATTATTACTTGATAAAACGCTCGAGCTATTAAGTGAATTGAAAATTTCACTGATCACCATTGACGAAGCACATTGTATTTCAGAGTGGGGTCACGATTTCCGTCCAGTTTACAGAAAAATCGCTCCTCTAAGGGACAGATTTCCCGAAGCAGTTATTATCGCCCTTACAGCTACGGCAACTCCGAGGGTACAACAAGATATCGCAAATAATTTAAGGTTAAAGACCAACGACAGATTTGTTGCCTCATTTGATAGGAAAAACCTCTATTTACAGATTTGGCAAAAAGCCGCACCCGATAAACAAGTGGTGGCATTTTTGAATAAGCATAAAAATGAAAGCGGAATCATTTACTGCTTTAGCCGTAACCAGGTGGACTCTTTAGCCGAATTGCTCTATTCAAAAGGGTTTTCTGTTCGACCTTATCACGCCGGATTGAGCGATAACGAAAGGAAAACCAATCAAGAATTGTTTATAAAAGATGATGTTCAAATTATAGTAGCTACGGTTGCATTCGGAATGGGAATAAACAAACCCAACGTTCGATTCGTAATTCATTATGATTTACCCAAAAATATTGAATCCTATTACCAGGAAATTGGTAGAGCCGGCAGAGACGGATTAAGAGCTAACTGTATATTATTATTCAGTTACAATGATATACGGAAAATAAATTACTTCATCGATCAAAAGGATGAAAAGGATAGAGCCGTTGCCAAGCAGCATCTTAAATCACTGATAAATTACGCGGAATCATTTAAATGCCGGAGAATTCCTCTTTTAAGTTACTTCGGAGAGAAGTATGAAGCCGATAATTGCGGGATGTGCGATAACTGCAACAGGGAAGCGGCTGATAATGTGGATCTAACCTTGGAAGCGCAAAAGTTTATGTCGTGCATGGTTCGCACAAAACAATTATTTGACGCCGAATATATTATCGATAATCTTGTGGGGAGCGACAGACAAGAGATTTTCGAAAACGGACACGACAAATTAACTACTTATGGTGTGGGAGTTGAACATTCCAAGCACGAATGGAAGGAAATCTTTAAACAACTATTAAAAAAAGGCTTGGTGATTGAGGATGAGACAGATAACTCATTAAAATGCACACATAAGGGTGTGGAAGTGCTGAAAGGTCAGAGAACATTCGAAGGCAAATTGGATAAAATTAAAGACGACGGTGATTTTGCAAGATACGATTCGGAAATTAAAGATAAAGAACTATTCGAAATCCTTTGGAAAGAAAGGAAACGGCTTGCCGATAGAAACGGCATTCCCCCCTACACCGTATTGCCCGATAAATCACTGATCGAGATGGCGGAAAAATATCCTATGAAAGCGACGGAGATGTTGCAAATTCATGGGATGAACGCTACAAAATTCAATAAGTACGGCAATCCGTTTCTGAGAGTTATAAGAATTCATTGCAAAGAAAATAATATTCAAAAAAATGAAGATAATTCTGCAAAAGTTGATCTCGATAATCCGAAGCTGATGTTTTTCGAAAAAGTTGCACTTGCTTATAACAGCGGAATGAATTTGGATGAAATAATGGAAAGATTCAATCTGAAGTTGGAGAATCTGATAAAACAATTACAAAAATATAACGACCAGGTTGAAGATATTGACCCCTACCGATTGATGGAGAAAGTTAACCTTTCCGAAGAAATGATAGACAATATATACCGGTTGTTTGAAGAAAAAGGTACTGCTTACCTACGACCCGTATATAATGAATTAAATGGTGACGTGGATTTAATTACACTTAATATATTAAAACTGAATTATCTTCATGAAAAAGATTTTGTTAAAAAATAATTTACTTTTACCAGAATACGGAATATAAAACAGCTAACAGAATCAGAATGCCATAGGCACCAACGTTGAAAGCCTTATCTGTTCTGAATAACGAAGCGGTCAAATTCAATCCCTTTGGATCGTCAACTTCTTCGGAAGTTGTTAAACTAACGCCGGCTATAACAACCAAAGTAAATATCAACGTGTACATCATCTGATCCATAAACGGAAGATCGACAGCGGGTGATTTAAGCAGAAACGCAAAAACTATTGAACTAATCGCACCAACGATTGCACCTTTATTTGTAGCTTTTTTCCAGAACAAGCCCATCAAGAATACTCCCAAAATACCGGGACTTACCAATCCCGTATATTCTTGAATGTATTGAAACATCTGGGGAATATTTCCCAATAACGGAGCCATTATAACCGCGATAATCAATGCCGCAAAAGCAGTGATACGCCCAACTCTTACAAGACGCTGTTCATCAGCTTCGGGATTGATATATGGTTTATAAATATCCATTGTAAAAATTGTTGAGGTTGAATTGAGCATTGAGGCAAGTGAAGAAACAATAGCGGCTGTCAATGCAGCAAGTACCAATCCCTTCAATCCGTTCGGGATGAAAACGGAAATTAACCATGGGAAAGCTTTATCGTAATTTACTCCTCCGTTTGCGGAAGTAAATGCCTCTTTAACCCCGGGAATAATAGTTGTTCCTTCGGGTTGTGCATACAATACGAAAGCAACTATTCCGGGAATAACTACTAGCAATGGAATAATCATTTTAAGATAAGCTGCAAATACAATTCCCCGCTGCCCTTCCTTCAAGGACTTGGCAGCAAGTGTTCTTTGAATAATATACTGGTTGAAACCCCAATAATAAACGTTGGCAACCCACATACCTCCAATTAAAACGGCTATGCCGGGTAAATTGGAAAATTCGGGATTATCTCTGCTCAGTATCATGTGAAACTTCTCTCCGGCAACATTGTAAATATGAGCAAAGCCGTTAAATATACCACCTTCGGGAGTTACGCTGTTCAATGCAATAAATGAAGTAATCAATCCGCCCAATACCAGCAATGCAACTTGAACCACATCCGTCCATGCGACAGCCGAAAGTCCACCATAAAGCGAATAAGCTGCCGCAATAAAAGCCAATGCTAAAATTGATACAAATATAATACTGCCGTCACCGCTGCCGATAATCGTATCTATTGCCTTTCCACCTAAAAATAGTACCGAAGTAAGATTTACGAATATGAATAATGCAACCCAAAATATTGCGAGAATAGTTTTTAAATTCGTGCTGAATCTCTGCTCAACAAATTCCGGTATTGTGTAAATACCTTTTTGAATAAAAATCGGAAGGAAATATTTGCCGACTATAATCAAAGTGAGAGCGGCCATCCATTCGTATGATGCAATTGCCAAACCAACAGCAAAACCGGAGCCGGACATTCCTATGAATTGTTCCGCCGAAATATTTGCCGCAATAAGAGAAGCGCCTATCGCCCACCACGGCAAGGCTTTTCCCGCTAAAAAGTAATCCTTTGAATCTTTTTTGTGTCCTTTTTTATTGCGGGAAACGAAGAGCCCGAGAAAAACAATGAATAAAATATATGAAATGAATACTACATAATC
>CAZULK010000207.1:0-2148 GCA_964621225.1 uncultured Melioribacteraceae bacterium
TGTTACTTCATCAATAACATCTTGCCCGATGCTCTGAACTTACCCGCCGTAATCTGGTAAATATACATTCCGCTCGGTAATCCGCCAGTGGCAGTCTCCGCATTAAATTCTACCGTGTATCTTCCTTGCTCTTTTCTTTCGTTTACGAGTGTGGCAACTTCTTTGCCGAGCGTGTCGTACACTTTTAATGTTACGAAGGAAGATTTCGGGATTTGATATGTGATTTGTGTTGCCGGGTTGAAGGGATTTGGATAATTTGAGAATAATTTATAAGTCTCTATGCCTTCGGCTTCTGTTCCGCTAATATTTTGTTTCCAAATCACATTTGTCGTTCCCGTAACTTTATCTATGTCAGAATAAATTGACTCATTATTACTTTTATCCACAGCTTTTATTTTGTAATCTATTGTATATATAGGGTCAAATTTACCCGGCTGTGTTACGTCGGTATCCGTCCATTGAGTTGTTGTTGATGAGACTGTTGCTACATTTGCCCAACCGGTTTCTCCTTCTATCATTTTATATATTTTGTAGGATTGTATATCCGGTTCCGTGTTTGCAGACCAAGTAAGAACTGGATTTGTGCTTGTAAATGTTGCTGTTAAATTTTGTGGCTTTTTCGGACTAGCATCGTAATGGCGCATTTTCAGATAATTTGAGTTCCCTGTACACCAGTTAACAAAAATATCATTGTAGGTTGAACTTACCGTTAACGCATAAATATATCCGCTATTTGAAATGTCTGTTGTGCTATTTACTGAACCGTTTACTATAACTCTTTCCTTTATTGCATCCGAAGCGGTAAAGGTATGAATATATCCATCAGCTGTTTCACATACTGCCAAGGGAACTGTGACATCAGAAAATCCTTCTAATAATGTACTTGGTGACCATGAAGTCGAACCGTAATTTCTATTCTTAAAATACAAATCTAAATGAAATTGCCCCATTCCTTGTACAAAATCATAATAGAAATCGTATAGTTTACTCGAAGCAGCGAATATTTTACCTCTCCCGGATTCATTTGATGCAATCATCTGCTGTGTCTGCCAATTGTTGTTATATTTCGTTCTGCTCATTTCATCTTCATCGAACAAATAGTATTCGTCCGGCATAACGGAATGCGAATTATAACCTACGTGAACACGGTTTGGAGAAAGTGAAACTGTAGGGCTTGTACCGTATCCGCCTGTATAATCAGTAACGTTTTTATAATCATACCAGTCATTATATCCGTCATCAAATCTTTTATAATTTGTTTCCATATTATATCCGCTTGCGTCTCCTATTGACCAAACAACGTGGATGCCGTAACCATCGATAGCTGCGTCAATACCGCTGCACGGGTTAGAACCGATTGATTGATCGTGTCGTTGAGACCAGCTTGCTCCGGCATCAGTTGTTTTTCTTATTCGAATGTTCGAGCCTTCGCGGTAAACTACAAAAACACCGTTTACATCGCCTACTATATTCGGATAATCTCCGTTTGTCGATATTGTTGAGCTCCTTACTGTTGAACCATCGGTATCAATAAGATAATATTTTATTTCGTTGTTATTATCCAATGTTACTACATGAATACCGTCTTTATCCGCATGATTTTCAATATATGTAAAATTCGATACATTTATACTTGTCGTTATAATTGAATTCCAGCTTTGAGCGTTTATTACCGCCGTAAGCAGAGCTATAAATAAAAAATATTTCTTCATTTTGATTTCTCCTAAATTATTATGAATAAAATTGTTTAATTTAGGGTACTTACATCCAAAAGTTTTGGCGGATGGAAGCCCCAAGTTTTTGCTTTTTTCCTATGGCCTGGTTGAAAAGCTATTTGCGTAAGGTTTTTATCCGCCTTTATTATATTGTATTAAAATCTTATTTATTCCGGCGGATAATTACAATTATAAGAATTTGTCTTTCGACATAGTTACCTCCTTGTCCGGCGAAGTCCCGCTTCAACGGGACAAAGACGGACTATTTAATTAATAAAGACTTAATAGTTTTTGTATATTTCCCAGTCGTCATCTTTATCAAATAAACCCCGCTCGGCAAATTATTTCCGTCAAATTCAATAGTGTAACTTCCCTGAACCTGTTCTTTGTTTACTAATTCTGCTACTACTTGCCCCAATGCGTCGTAAATTCT
>CAZULK010000207.1:2158-4169 GCA_964621225.1 uncultured Melioribacteraceae bacterium
AATTCATCAACTTCCTCTCCAAGTATATTATAAACATTAATTTTTACTTTTGAGATGCCTTGAATGGCGTATTCAATTTTTGTGCTTGGATTAAAAGGATTCGGATAATTTTGATATAGCTGATATGAATTTGTTGTCAATTCATGTTCTTTTATACCCACTAAATCTGTTGGTTTGTAAATTAATGTATATAACTTAATATCCATATTATTATTGAAAACATCGCTTCTCATTATTAAAAGCTCTTCAAATCCGTGATTATCTGTATCATACATTATTGCGCCATGATATCTTCCCGTCAATTGTTCATAATTATTCAATTTCAAATAAAAAAGATTAAAAGCCCACTGATTTTCTTGCCCGGTGAACTTGAATATCATGAACGTCTGGTCGAGGCATAAGCCTATTTCGTCGGTTCCGTCTTTGTCTATATCAACCGCAAATCCGTTGTAAGCGTCAAAAGACATTCTGCCGACTATATCAATTACGTGTTTAGCTTCGTATTGGTTATTTCCCGTTGCCTCAAGGCAAGTAAGTCTTGTTTTGGTAATGCCATTGTACGTTGCGTCGCCGCCCACCCAGATTTCTTTTTTCCCGTTCCCGTCTATATCGTTTGTGTTAAAATGTATATATACATTATAAGTACCTGCGTCGCCGCGCCATACATCTTTGTAATTCTGTTCGGTTTCGCTATACTCAAATATTACTATTTCTCCGTACAATCCGCCGGTTACCAAATCCGCGTATCCATCCTCGTCTATATCCCAATTCGATAAACCGGCAAGATAAAATATATCTTCGGGAACAGGATAAACAAATACTGTTGAGGCAATATTTGCGCTTTTATCATATCTTGCAGCAGCAACTATTATTCCATCGCTACCCTCCCCGCAATAAAATAAATCCGTCCCTTCTTTATTGTCATATTCTCCCCACTTAGGGTCGTTCATCTGATACCATTGTTTATAATCAAACAATATCTCAGTAGGTAAATCGGTGGAATCATTCAATATAAATGCTCTTCCAACTTGTATGCCCGGTATTGTATCAATTGTTTGGTATGTGCCGGTTATAAACACATTTTCTTTTCCATCTTCATTTATATCATATATATCTTTGAAAGAAGAATAATCCGTCATACTGTCCCACGGCATATCAGTCTTAAATTCAAACTTATCTTCATCCGGATTATATTCATACATACTACGTTCGTTTATATGAAAATAAGTATTTATCCTTGCTCCATAAAGTTCTGCTTTATTGTCATTATTTACGTCACCTACAATAATCGGAAATGGACCGCTATTGCCTATTGGTACTTTAGTCCAAAAATCGTACATTCCGCTAAATTGGGCAGTGTCAACCAAATCGGGGTAAATTACCGTTGTGTCAATCTGATTTGCGCTTTTAATTCTATGGGATTTATATTCGCCCATATTTTTATATGTGGTTCTGCCGGTGAGCTTATCCGTAATTTTATAAATATCCGGTTTAACTTCCTTAACCTCTATTAGAGGATTTGATTTTAATTGTTCTACTTTTTCTTTAATTGTTTGCGGAAGGATTATGCCCAATAACATAAAATAAACCGGAAGAAAAATATTGCATCTCATTTTGCAACTCCACTTAAATGCGAAAAAAAATTTATCTTAATTAAATTTTCTCTTCGAATCTAAACTTGAATCATCACTATCCTATATTCGCCGTATGCTCTCTCTTGCCTAAATATATCAAATCGTTATAATATTTGCTCAAAAATAATAATAGTAATAATAATAATAATAATATGCAAGGCAATAAAATAGCTACAATTTTTTTTTGGAATTGTTAACCTCGCTGATAGGAACGAACATTCCCTTTCCGCATCTTTAAATGTTTAGGTTTGGTTTTTCACAAAAAGAAACAATTATTTTTGCCGTACACAATAAGCCCAATTCTCCCTTTCTCATTGTCTCATTTTCTCGTTCTCTCATTTTCACAGTTTCACAAAGTCTCACAAAGCCCTCTCTCA
>CAZULK010000208.1:0-4150 GCA_964621225.1 uncultured Melioribacteraceae bacterium
CATACATGATGTTCGGGTCCGGCTTCGCGCCGGGCCCATAATTATTTCACCCCTTTGGGGTTTGTGTTTTTGCTTCCATCTTTTTTCTATAATCATTCCACCCCTTCGGGGTTTGATATTATTAAATAATTCCAATTCTCTCCCTATTTTTTATCTCTCGAAAACCCCGAAGGGGTGTAATTATACTAGAAAGGGTATCAACCAGTTACCAAGAACCCCGAAGGGGTGACATTATTGTAACAAATACATCATCAAAAACAATATACACATGATGTCATGTAATTTTACCATTGTTAGGTAATTATTTTTTTAGAGATTCGGGAATTAGTATAATTGCATTATGGAAAGAAAAAAAGATGATATATTTAATTCCCCCCTCGGGAAAATAATCGACTTTAAATTCGATGAAAAGGTGGCAAACGTCTTCGAAGACATGATACAGCGTTCTATCCCCGGGTATGCTACAATCATAAACATGATTGGCATGTTTGCGGGGCATTATTCCAAACCCAATACAAATGTCTATGACTTAGGGTGCTCTCTCGGGGCAGCATCTTTTGCAATGTCGAATAAAATTTCATTCGACACAACCAGAATCATTGCCGTTGATAATTCGAAAGATATGATAAACAGAGCAAAATCAATTGCCGGGGATAGCAGAGAAAAAATTGAATTCATTTGTGCCGATCTGCAGGATGTTAAAATAAAAAATGCTTCAATTGTTGTACTAAACTTTACACTTCAATTTATTGATTTAAAATTGCGCCAGCAAATTATAAACAACATCTATAAAGGTTTAAATGAAGGTGGAATTCTGATACTATCCGAGAAAATTAAATTTGAACAAGAAGAACTGAACATTCGGCAAACGGAACGTTACTATAATTTCAAAAGATTGAACGGATATTCCGAGCTGGAAATAAGTCAAAAAAGAGATGCCCTCGAAAATGTATTGATTCCGGAAACACTTTCTTCCCACTACGATAGATTGAAAAATGCCGGATTCAAATACATAGATCAATGGTATCAATGCTTTAACTTTATTTCTATAATTGCAGAAAAATGATCGACGTAAATAAATTAAACAAAAAACTTAACCGTTTCTCTATAAATATCCCTCCGGATAAAATTGAAGAATACTGCAAAGCAATCATTAAACATGGTGATTACAATAAATTCATTTCATATCTTGAATCACTGCCTGATATAGTTGCAAAAGATATAACCTTAAACAGTAATGAAGTTACCGCCGTTGCTGCAAATGAATTAACAGTAGATGAAAAAGAAAATCTTGAAAAAAAATTAAAACTGTTTTGTCCTTGGCGAAAGGGACCTTTCAATCTATTCGGGATTCATATTGATTCCGAGTGGCGCTCTGATATGAAATGGTCACGTGTGGAAAAACATCTTCCGGATTTGAATAACAAATTGATTTTGGATGTTGGATGCGGTAATGGGTATTATGCTTTCCGGATGATTGGAAAGGGAGCAAAATTTGTTTTGGGTCTCGAGCCGTATCTTTTAAGTATAGTTCAATTTAAGGCAATTAATAAATTTATCAAATCCGAAAAAATTGAAATTATTCCCGCTAAATTGGAAGCCTTAACTCCCAATCTTCAATGCTTCGATGTTGTATTTTCCATGGGAGTTCTCTATCACTCCAAATCCCCTTTTGATCATCTTGAAGAATTGAAAAAAGCTTTAGCTCCGAATGGCACACTTGTATTAGAAACATTGGTAATAGAAGGTGATGAGAATAATGTTTTGGTTCCATTGGATAGATATGCCAAGATGCGAAATGTTTGGTTTATTCCTTCTGCCCCGACATTAAGCCAATGGCTAAAAAGGGCAGGATTCAGTTCTGTAGAAATGGTGGACGAAACAAAAACAACAACCGAAGAGCAAAGAGTAACAGACTGGATGCAATGGGAATCTTTGAATGAATTTCTCGATCCGGTTGATAAAAATAAAACAATAGAAGGATACCCCGCACCAAGGAGAGCAATATTTATATGTAAAAAATAACCCCGGCAAAACCGGGGTCGTAATTATTTTTTATTCTTCATTTCCAGTTGTTCTTTATACGTTAGATGATTTATCGAGAAGTATTCGTTGGTCATCTTTTTGAGAACCCCCGACAGTAAAATAATGGAGAGTAAGTTCGGGAATGTCATGAATCCCAATGCTGCATCACCAAAATTCCACACAGGTTCCAATTCGGCAATAGCTCCGATAAATACGAACAATAGGAAGAAATACTTATAAACTGTAATCCACTTTGGACCGAACAAATAATCTGTTGCACGGTCACCGTAATAACTCCAGCTAATAGCGGTCGATATTGCAAACAAAGCAACAGATAGTGTAACTATTTTGTCTCCGTAAGGGAATAACCAAAGCAATCCTTGTTTAAAAGCATATGCCGTTAGAATTGAACTGTTCATCAATTCCCCTGTAAAATTCGGATCAATTCTTTCTACATAGAATTGAGTATGATGCCATGCATCAGTAGTTAAGATAACCAAACCGGTCATAGTACAAATAATTATAGTATCAATAAAAGGCTCCAACAAAGCAACCACACCTTCTCTTACTGCATATTCGGTCTTAGCAGCTGAATGGGCAATAGGTGCGCTACCCTGCCCGGCTTCGTTTGAATACAATCCCCTTTTAATTCCCCACATCATTGTGTTAAGAAATACCAGGAAAGTTCCGCCTCCAACACCTGAAATTTGCGCGGGAGGATTGAATGCCATTGAGAATATTTTTCCAAATTCATGAGCGAGAGTATCAAAATTCGCGAAAATAATCAGAAGGGCAGCAATCACATAGATGGCAGCCATGAATGGCGCAAGGAAACCGGTTACCTCACCGATTCTTTTAATTCCACCGAGAATTACGGCCCCAACAATAGAAACAAGCACCAATCCGTTAATAATTTGCTGCCATGAAACCATAAAGCCACTGAAAAGCGTCCATTTTTCCGTGAGCCAGTGATTCGGTCCGATAACCTGAACTACTTCGGAATAGAATTGATCCGAAGCAGTAAATGCCTGAATGGCGTTTCCTGTTGCAAACGAACAGATTACCGCAAAACTTGCAAATGCAACAGCCAGCCATTTCCAATTAGGTCCCAATCCTTTTTCAATTGTGTACATCGGTCCGCCAGCTGTGTGTCCGTCAGGATCAAATTCCCTGTATTTCAAGGCGAGAGTACATTCGGAATATTTCAATGCCGTTCCAAAAAATGCTGTTACCCACATCCAAAATAAGGCGCCCGGACCACCATAATACATTGCCATCGCAACGCCGGCAATGTTGCCTATTCCCACCGTAGCAGAAAGGGCTGTTGTAAGTGCATTAAAATGCTTTAAGTCCCCCTCATCTTCAGGATTGTCGTATTTTCCGGCAGTTACTTTGAGACCGTGCCAAATATACCTCAGCTGTGGAAATTTCAGTTTGAATGTAACAAAAATTCCGGTGCCCAGAAGAGCTATCACCATCAAGGGTATTGAGCCCAGCGGAACATCGGGTGAAGGGAAAGATTGGAAGAATTCGAAATTACCGGGAAACTCCCATACTTTTTCGAAAAAATTCAATCCAAATATTAATAGAACGAAAATAATAATCGCATAAGTTATTAATGCGCCAACAGATTTTTTCATAATAACCGCAGATTAGTTAAATAATTCACCAATTAATTTTAATACTCCAATAGAATTTAAAAATACAAGGAATATAAGAACAGGTGCAAAATATTTTATAAAAATTTGCCAGAATGATATTATTATAGGATAATTCTCGAATAAACTTTCGGCGCCTTCTTTCAATTGTGTCAGAACATTATTCATCCCCCATCTATAACCGACAAATACGGCAATGAAAAATCCTCCCAAAGGCAATAACACATTTGCAGATAAGTAGTCAACAAAGTCAAAGAAATTCAATCCGAATAATTTGAAGTCCGCCAAGATGTTGTAGGATAAAGCCGAAGGCAAACCGATCAAAAAAGTAATTCCTCCAAATACTACTACGGCTTTGTGTCGTGCCCAGTTTTTTTCGTCAACGAAATAGGCAATAATTACTTCCAACAAAGAAATAGTTGAAGTAAGTGCAGCAATAGAAAGAAGCACAAAGAAAATTATACTGA
>CAZULK010000209.1:0-4135 GCA_964621225.1 uncultured Melioribacteraceae bacterium
CTTGAATAATTCATCAACTATGTTTATACTTCGATATAAACTCATTTTATACCTCTATATTTTTTGCAACACCCCCGTATCTTTTTTGCAACCTACCGGATAATTTGTCTTTTTTAATTCATTTTTTGAAGTTTGATATTTTTCTCTCTTTTTCTTAAGTTTGTTCGAATCATTATTGGGGTGATTTTGAAGAGGTTCCTAATCTGTTTTACATTTCTTTTATCCAGGGGTCTGCTCGCCCAATGGTTAGCTCCACCCTATTCAATAGACCTTGTCAATCCAAGCCTAAAAGGTGCACAAAATGATTTAAACGAATACTTTATGGAATTTGATATTGACAACGACGGTGAATTGGAATTTATAACCTACTCACCATATTCAATCAGATTTTTTGAGAAAGACTTATCGATAATCGATGCAATTAATACTGAAAACTCGGACGACCAATTTAGAGCAAACATGAAACCGGTTACGATCAAGGGAATAAATTATTTGATTATGAACATTTCTAAAAAACATGAAGGTGAAGTTTGGCTTGTAAATGTCAGAAAAGATGGTAGTGTATTCAAAAAAGTCTTATATTCATTTTATTCGGGAAGTAACCCTCCTAGAAATAATGCCTACGCACTCGTTGTCAAGGATTTATTGATTGTTTACATCACCATAGATTTTCCTTTGAAGCATGATTATAAGAAAATAATAGCCTTCGATATAAATAATTTCAATATTAAATGGATAAAATATTCTGCTGATTTCCCTTCGGCACTGTTTACTAATCGGTATCAACCGAACTGTTTTTACTACACTACATTAGCATGGCTCAATCAAGTTTATTTTTCTAATAATACTTATTACGATACGGATGTGGAAACAAATAAAATATATATTGATACAACGTTTGCGGATAGGATTTATCCCAAACCGGATGAAAATGCACCCGATTACTCATGCGACAGTGCTTCTTATTTGGTAAAAATGGATTTGGCTGGAAACATCGTTTTCAGAAAGAGAACAGGCAGCAAGTTCCAGCATCTTGAGTTAGTTGATAATTCAAATGAAAATTTTTCAATATTATTTTTTAACGACAGAAAATTTAACAAGCATAAACTTTTATTATTTGATAAACAAAATGATATTCTACGGTCAATATACAATATTAATGTTGAACTCAAGAGCGAACTACTTACGGGAAGATTAGGAGATTATTATTATTCTGCGACTCCCGGGAAATTACAATTTTTCGATATTGCCGGGGATTCCACAGTTCTATTAAAAGAAAATTTTTTTGAAGACCGACTTGTTGGAAAGTTTGTCGGCAATTACTTTATTGGCTTAACTGAAAATAACATTTATAAAATATTCGATAAAGATTTAAATTATCTCTCCTTCATTCCGGCACCCGAAAATGGTTTTTATCAATTTTACTGGTCAAATATTTTAAATTCTCTTGTGATAAAGGGGAAAAACCGGGCCTATATAGCTAAATTCAAAGAATTGAATCTCCTAGAAAGGATTACGCCGGAAGGAATGCGTTTTATCACCTATTCTGCTTTCGGAGGAATAATTATTCTCCTTGCGTTTTGGATTGTTACTATGCGTATTTCCAAAAAGAAAATAGTTGAGCAGAATGAACAATTGGTAAATCAGCAGAGAGAACTTGAATTGGCTACTTCACAATTAATTAGATCAGAAAAATTAGCCGCTCTTGGTACTGTAGCAGCAAGTTTCGCGCATCAATTGAACAGTCCAATAGGAGCAATAATTAATAGCGCCGAAAGATTAAAGGACAGACTTACAGACGAAAACCTTGATCTAATATATCAATCCGGTGTTCATTGTAAGAATGTTATTCAAAGGTTTTTGATTGCATCCAGATTACCTAAAGAAGATAAATCAACCTGTTGTGATTTGGAAGAAGTATTAAACGACTGGTTAAAACTTTACAAAGACGAATTTATTTCGCACAAAATAGATTTTGTAATTGAATTGGAACATCAAAGCAAAAAAGTTGCAATCAATAAATCGGAACTTCACGAAATATTCACAAGCGTTATATTTAATGCTAAAGATGCAATCATTGATTCTAACAGCGATGAAAGAAAAATCATTATCAATACATTCGACAATGAGAAATACTTAAAGATTATATTCGAAGATACCGGTTCAGGTTTTAAGGATAACGATACTTCACAGTATTTGGATGCATTTTACACTACTAAATCTGTCGGTACAGGAACCGGTTTAGGTTTGTGGATCACAAAAAAAATAATTGAGAAAGCGGGGGGAAAAATAGCGCTTTCGAATAACGGGAAAGGAGCGCGCGTAGAGATAGAATTACCATATTGTTAATAATTGGGGTTAGCGGTGAAAACATTATATAAGATACTTTGCGTTGACGATGATGTTCATTCCTTGGAAAACATGAATATCGGTTTAAGGAATGATAATTATTTCATCGAAAAAGCTTCGGATTACAACGAAGCGATGCAAAAACTAAAGGGCATTAAATTCGATCTGTTAGTTACCGATCTTAAAATGCCATACAAAGACGGGCTCGATTTGGCAAAGGATGCAATGGATCAAGGATTAATTGAAGATGTGATTCTGGTAACGGGTTTTGGGGACGAAGAAAGCATTGAACGCGCATTAAAAATCGGGTTCAAGGATTTTATCCGGAAACCTTATGACAATATTGATTTGATTCGATCAGTAGAAAGAATTTATAAAAATGCTATTTTGAAAAAAGAAAATGAGGAGCTGCGGGAAAAACTCAAGCTGGAAAATAAAGTATTAAAGGATCATATAAGTAAATCGGAACAGAAACATTCTAATATAATAGGCAAAAGCAGAGGACTTGAAAAGGCTCTTCAGAAAGCCAAAACCTTGGCTAAATTTTCCGAATCGTGTTTTATAATTGGGGAAAGCGGAACCGGCAAAGAATTGCTTGCAGAATTTATTCATAAAAACGGTCCGCGTGCAGATAAACCTTATATTGTAGTCAGTTGCCCTGAAATAAGTCCGAGCCTATTTGAATCAGAACTGTTCGGATATGTAAAAGGTGCATTCACCGGTGCATCGGATAATACTCCGGGATTATTTGAATTGGCAGACGGAGGGATACTCTTTCTTGATGAAATTTCAGAAATTCCTATTTCTCTTCAAGTAAAGCTTTTAAGAGTGATTGAAACCGGTGAGGTAAGAAGAGTCGGTGATAATAAATGGAGAAAAGTTGACGTTCAACTTATCGCATCATCAAACAGAACACATGAAGAATTGATGGATGGAAAGATTATCCGGAAAGACCTTTACCATCGTCTTGCTGCATCACAGATTTTCTTACCTCCCCTTAGGGAAAGGCAAGAAGACATTGTTCCGATTTTCGAATATTATTTACAGAAATTCAGCAACGATTTCGGCAAAGAGATTAAAATGCCGGAAAAGGATTTACTCAATAAAATCCGGACAGCTAAGTGGAGCGGTAATGTTAGGCAATTGAAAAATTTTGCAAGGCACTACATTCTGTTTGGAGAAATTGATAATCCCGATAATTTTGATAAATGGATGAACAACGGCAAGGTAGATTTCCCGAAAGATCAGGGAATGACATTTAAATTTGTACTTGGAACAATGGAAGAACTTGAAAGTGCAAAATACTGGCTGGTTGAAAAAATTCTTAAAAAGTATAATTATAATAAATCGAAAACCGCTCAGCATTTGGGGATGACATATCCCGGATTGCATAAACTGCTTAAAAAGATGGAGAGAAACGGGAACGGAAACGAAGAGGACAAATAAACTCAATCATTGAATAGCAGATTGTAAATTATATAACCCAGATTTACTTGCAATATCCCGAGTGAAACTCCACTGATCAAATCCATGCGATTTGTTTCGTCCAAAAGTGATGAGGATTTATTTGTTAGATATTCATCATATTTCTTATCCGCTTTTGTTTTATAATAAGCCGATATACCTCCTAACAATGCCGCTGTTCCAATCAATACCGGGAACCAAACAGATTCTGTGAATTTTCGCTCAACTGGCCTTCCTTTAAATTTTAACTTAATCTTATTTACCGGTTCAACCTTCTTCAATAAGTAAGATTCAAAGAATTTCTTCTTTATCAACACAGGTT
>CAZULK010000210.1:0-4092 GCA_964621225.1 uncultured Melioribacteraceae bacterium
CGAAGATGCCGCATTGAAGAGGGATAAAATGGCAAATCAAATTGTTACCGAAGCGGCTGATTATCTGAAACGCGGGATTGTGAGTCTGGCGAATCTGCTCAATCCGGAGCTGATTGTACTCGGAGGAAGCCTTTCCAGACTGGGAGATTTGCTGCTCGATCCGATCAAGGAAAAAATGGAAAAAGTTTCTCTGGTTAAGACGGTGGTCAATACGGAAATCTCTACCTCCACATTGGGGGAAAAGGGTATTGCCCTCGGCGCCGCAACGCTGGCTATCGAGCAAGCGTTCATCGATCCGAAAATTTTAAGGAAAAATATTCAACCGGCAATGATGCAATAATTATGAGTGTAGTTAAAATAAATATCTGGCAAAATTCTTGGGAGATTCAATGAGTAGTAAGAATGTACACGCTACGGCTCCGGAAGATAAAATACCTTTCGGACAAAAATTTGCTTACGGATTGGGCTCTATCGTAAATAATCTGCTCGGCAGTGCAATCGGGTTTATGTCTATTGTGTTGAATGTGGGACTTGGGGTCGATCCCGGTTTGGTCGGAACGCTTCAAGCAATACCGCGTTTGACCGATGCTCTGACAGATCCGGTGATGGGATACATTTCCGATAATACACGTTCGCGATGGGGTAGACGAAGGCCGTATATTTTCTTAGGTGCAATATTAGTCGGATTAACTTTTGCATTGATGTGGCAGCTACCCGCGGGAATGAGCGAAATGTTCTACTTCTGGTTCTTCCTTGCCGGGTCAATTATTTTCTATCTATTCTACACAATGTTTGCCACGCCTTGGGTGGCGCTCGGTTACGAAATGACCAACGATTATCACGAGCGAACGCGTTTGATGGGCGTGATGAATTTTATGGGACAATTTGCGTGGATTACCCTTCCTTGGCTTTACGCATTTATGGAGAACGACAGACTATTCACCGATTCTGTTCAAGGAGCCCGCACTCTTGCAATAATGATCGGTGTTTTTGTTGCTACCGTCGGAATCCTTCCGGCAATTTTCTGTAAAGAAAAATTCACTCCCGAAGCCGGCGAAAGCGGAAAGTCGAATCTGCTGAAAGGGATTAAAGAAAACATAACCCAATTTTTTAAAGGTTTGATAATCACACTTAAACGTAAAGAATTTTTGAAGCTCTGTTCCGGTACGTTTTTCTTGTTCAACGGAATTATGCTTGTTGGTAGTTTCAGTTCGTATATCACAATCTTCTACGTATCCGGCGGCGATAACGACATGGGCGCAAAATACATGGGGCTTTACGGTACCATTAACACAATCACAATATTTGCAGTGATTCCCGCGGTAACTTGGATTTCCTCCAAAATCGGGAAGAGAAAGACTTTCATGATTGCAACGTCAGTTACATTGCTTGGCAGTTTGATTAAATGGTTCTGTTACGATCCGATGGCGCCGTGGAAAGTGCTGATTCCCGCACCTTTTATTGCAGTTGGAATGGGAGCGCTCTTTACGTTGATGGGATCGATGGTTGCCGACGTCTGTGATTTGGACGAATTGGAAACCGGCGAACGCCGCGAAGGAATGTTCGGATCAATTTACTGGTGGATGGTTAAACTCGGAATGGCTATGGCTTTTGCATTGTCGGGTTATATGCTGAATGCAACCGGATTTAATGTGGATTTCGGCGGCGCTCAAACTTCTGCCACATTCTTTTGGATGAGAGTGATTGACGTTGGCGTACCCACACTTACATCTTTCATATCAATTCTTTCCGTCGCATCGTTCGATATTACGGAAGAGAAAGCTTACGAAATCAGAACGGAATTGGATAAGAGAAAGAAAGCAAAAATTGATGTTCAACCTTTGGGTCAAAATTAATGAATTATTTCTTGAACAAGCTTTGGGAATAATGATGAAAAGTTTTAAGAAAATTATAGGCGCTGTATTATTGAGTCAATTGATTTGGGTGATTGCATGCCAAGATGTAACCGACGAACTTGCCGGGGTTGCTCCCAAAGATGTTGACACACTTGTAATAAAAATGATTCCGAAAAGCTCGGGCAATCCGGTGTTCGTAGCCGCAAAGAAGGGAGCATTGGACGCTGCAAAAAATCTATCGGAAAAGTACAAAAAGCTGGAAGTTATTGTCGATTGGGAAGCTCCCAAATCGGAAGCGGCTTCCGATCAAGCCGCGCTTATCCGTGCTGCTGTAAAGGATAGCGTTGATGCGATTGTTGTTTCATGTTCGGATAGCGATTCGCTTACCTTGGCAATCAATGAAGCCGTTGACAGTGGTATTCCGGTGATGACATTCGACAGTGATTGTCCCGCATCAAAAAGGTTCGCTTTTTACGGTCCCGATGATGTGGAGATGGGAAAAGAATTGATGAATTATCTGGCTGAGCAGTTAAATGGCAAAGGCAAGATAGCCATACTCGGCGGAAATCACTCGGCACCGAATCTTAAAAAAAGGATTGAAGGAATAAAGCAAGCCGCAAAGCAATACAAAGGAATTGAAATCGTTGCGGAAGTATTTCATCCGGAAACAGAAGATGCGGCAATAGCAGCTATGGATTCGATACTTTCTATTCATCCCGATTTAAACGGCTGGGCGATGGTCGGAAGCTGGGCGTTGTTCGGTGATAAACTATTGAACAAAATTGAACCGGGTAAAATTAAGATTGTTGCCGTGGATGCATTGCCGGTGGAATTGAAATATATCGAAAAAAATTATGTGCAAGTTCTTTTGGGTCAGCCCACATTCAAATGGGGAAAGATTTCGGTGGAAACCGTGGTAAACAAACTCTATCTCAAGCAAGATGTGGATGAAAAAATATTGATGAAAACCATTCCGGTTACAATTGAAAATCTCGGAGGATGGTCGCGACAGTTAAGAGCTTGGGGATATAAAAATATTCCGGAAGAATATCTTCCGTTGTAAGTTTGGTGAAGTAGAATTAATTATGAGGATTGGCTAAGATGTCGAAGTTGATGTACAAACCGAATTATTTGAGGAATCACGATTATTCTTCCTTAACGGGAAGCGAACTCGAAGAAGAGTTTACTCAATTATTGAATAACGGCATTCACGGAATTGCTTTCAGTGTGTACAAAGAAGGACAAGGTCCGGGAACGGTTCTGACCGTTGATCAAATTGAAGAGCGGATGAAAATAATTGCTCCTTATGTTAAATGGGTGCGCTCCTTTTCTTGCATCGAAGGAAATGAATTGATTCCGGAAGTGGCGCATAAATACGGATTGAAAACATTGGTCGGGGCTTGGCTGAGCGATGATTTCGAGAAGAACGAACTTGAAATCGAAAAGTTGATTGAAGTTGCAAAAGCCGGACACGCTGATATTCTTGCTGTCGGAAATGAAGTTCTTTTGAGGGAAGAATTATCCGAAGATCAATTGATTAAATACATACAAAAAGTAAAACAAGCCGTCCCCGATATTCCGGTTGGATATGTGGATGCGTATTACGAATTTGTTAATCATCCCAGAGTGACTGAGGTTTGCGACGTTATACTTGCAAATTGTTATCCGTTTTGGGAGGGATATCCGCTTGAACATTCACTCTCTTATTTGAAAAACATGTATTACTTGGCGGAAAAGGCTGCAAAAGGAAAGAAGGTGATTATAAGCGAAACCGGCTGGCCGAATATCGGAACTTCATTCAAAGAATCGGTTCCGTCACACGAAAATGCGATGCGATATTTTGTAAATACATTCAAATGGGCAAACGAAGAAAAAATTGACGTCTTCTATTTTTCCAGTTTCGATGAAAATTGGAAAATCGAAAAGGAAGGTGACGTTGGCGCCTTTTGGGGATTGTGGGATAAAGACGGTAATTTGAAATACGGTAAAAAATAACCGGAAAATAAATGGAGTTAATTGTTATGCTTAAAATAATTATTATACCCGCACTTCTGTTGACGCTTGCCGCGTGCAACTCTCCGAAAAATTCGGAAATTAAAACCAAAGCTGTTTATGTTACTTCCGAAGCCGGGGATAAAATGAGCGAAAGGGAAGGATATGAATTCTCCAAAAGGAATCCCGGTTCAAAAGTATTGATTAAAATATTTCCGAATGAAAAGAAGCAAACGATTGACGG
>CAZULK010000211.1:0-4043 GCA_964621225.1 uncultured Melioribacteraceae bacterium
ATACAAGTGAAACTATTGATGCTATATATAATGCTTTAAGCATTTATCATGATGTTATAAAAATTGAAGCTAATGAAGAAGCATATATAAAATTAAAAGAACTTAGACCGGACATTGTATTCAACGTATCCGAAGGGCTTTATGGAATAAGCAGAGAAGCACAAATACCTTCAATGCTGGATATGCTAAGAATTCCATACACAGGATCCGATCCGTTAACTTTGGCTATTTGCCTCGATAAAGCCCGCACTAAAGAGATACTTGAGTATCACTCAATACCCACTCCTAAATTTAAAAGAATTCAATCTATTGAAGATTTGGATGGACTTGCATTAAATTACCCAATGATTGTTAAACCGGTCGGAGAAGGTTCATCAAAAGGTGTATTCAATAAATCCGTTGTCGAAAACAATATTGAATTGCTGGATGTTGTAGGCCGATTAATAAATAAATACGAAGAAGATTTAATAGTCGAAGAGTTTTTAACCGGAAGAGAATTTACTGTGGCAATTATGGGTAATGGTAACGAGGCCATTGCACTTCCGATTGTGGAAATAAGCTTTAATGAACTACCCGAAGGTTTGAAACCGTTATATTCATTCGAAGCAAAGTGGTTATTCGATTCTCCCGATAATCCATTAGATATTTTCGAATGCCCTGCGAATCTCCCCGAAGATTTGTCGGATAGAATTAGTAAAACTGCTTTGGAAGCATATAAAGTTCTCAATTGTAAAGATTGGAGCAGAATTGACGTCAGACTTGACCAAAACGATGTTCCTCACATTATCGAAGTTAATCCATTGCCGGGTGTGTTGCCTAATCCCGATAACAATTCGTGTTATCCGAAAGCTGCCAGAACATACGGAATGGATTATGATACGATGATTAACAAAGTTCTATATTTTGCTGCAAAAAGACATGGTTTGATAATTGAATAAAGATAAAAAAATATTAATCTGTTACAACGAACCTTTTACTCTCTACGATAATTATTCCGGAAAAGCCGATAACGGCAATGATTTTACTGACCTTTCGGAGAGTGAATTTTTCACTCATTTAAATGATATAAAAAATGTACTATCAGAACATTTCTATTCTGTGGAAGAATTAGCAGTTGGCAGTGATTTCTTTACTGTAATGAATGAAATCGAAAAGATCAAACCGGATATTATTTTTAATTTTGTCGAATCTATTGAGGGCAAGGCCGAATTCGAAGTTTACGTGGCAGGTATGTATGATATACTTGGAATAAGTTTTACAGGCTGCGGCGGGTTGTGTCTTGCCAACTGTTTGGATAAGAATAAAACCAAACAAATTTTATCCTCTTATGGCATAGATGTGCCGAATTATCTTTTGCTTAAAACTTCAGATGACTTAAGTACTTTGATAAACATTACTGAATTTCCGGTGATACTTAAGTTAAACAAGGAAGATGCAAGCATTGGTATTTCGGAACAATCCGTGGTGTTTGAGCCGGATGAATTAATAGAAAGAGTTAATTTTTTAAGAAAGAATTATAATCAGGATATATTAATAGAACAATATATTGAAGGACGTGAATTTAACATTGCAATTCTGGATGAAGAAGTACTCCCTATTTCCGAAATTAACTTCAAAGGATTACCGGAAAACCTTCCCGCCATTGTTACGTACGAAGCTAAATGGTCTCCGGAAAGTACTTACTATAAATTCACAAACCCACAATGCCCTGCAAATATTGATGATGAATTGCAAAAGAAACTAAGCTATGTTGCGCTGGAGGCTTATTATGCTATGGAATGCAGGGATTACGCAAGAGTTGATATAAGGCTCGATAAAAATAATGTTCCTTATGTTATTGAAGTAAATCCAAATCCGGATATAAGCATTGATAGCGGATTTGTACGTGCGGCAAAAGCCGCAAATATCAGTTACTCATCATTAATCTTAAAATTAGCTGAATTAGCAATAGAAAGAATATACTCTTATGATACGCCGGTTGAAGAAGACGGACAGACCTCAACTGAAAAAGATAATTGATTCGGTTGAGCTATTTAACGAAGAAGAAAAAGAAGTTGCTATTGAGTTAATTGACGAAGCAATTATTAATGAAGAGCAAGATTATTATAATATATTTGTATACGAAGAAAATAAAAAATTATTAGGTTACCATTGCACGGGTAAGCGTTCTTTAACAGACGGTGTATTCGATCTTTACTGGATTGTAGTAGACCCGGATTCTCAAGGCAAAGGGATTGGGAAAAAACTTCTGGAACATGCCGAAGAATTTGTTCGTGATAATAACGGAAGGTTGGTCTGGATAGAAACATCAGCAAAAGAAGAATATAAGGATACACAAAATTTTTATTTGAAGAATGGATATTCACAACTGGCAAGAATAAAAGATTTTTACAAGGTCGGTGACGATCTAATAATTTTTGGAAAGTATATAATAACATAAAGGAATAATATATGGAACTATGGCAACAGATGATAAGAGATAGTATTCACACTGTCGATCAACTAGTTGAAAAGTTCGATCTCGATCCAGTGGTTGCCAAGGAACTTGACGAGTTCTTTCAGGCCAGAATTAATCCATATTATTTAAGTTTGATCCGGTATCCCGGCGATCCTATTTGGAAACAGTGCGTTCCGGACGGGATAGAATTAAATGATATGGATGGAGAGGAAGACCCGTTGAACGAAGACGGGATGAGTCCGGTTCCAAACATTACACATAGATACCCCGATAGATGTCTTTTCTTAGTAACCAGTCAATGCGGAATGTATTGCAGATTCTGTACACGTAAACGTAAAGTCGGTGATTCGGGAAAAATTTCAATGAAAGAATTGGAATCTGCATTCAACTATATTGAAAAGCATACTGAAATTAGGGACATTATTCTCAGTGGCGGTGACCCGCTTATGTTAACCGATACAATGTTGGAGAAAATTCTTGCCAGATTGAGATCGATAGAACATGTGGAAATTATCAGGCTTGGTACTAAAATGCCGTGTGTACTTCCGCAAAGAATAACTCCCAAGTTAGTTAAGATGTTAAAGAAATATCACCCCATTTACGTAAATACGCATTTTAATCATCCTTGGGAAATTACAGAAGAAAGTACGAAAGCATGCGAATTATTGGTAGACAATGGCTTTGTTGTTAATAATCAAGCCGTTCTGATGAAAGGTGTAAACGATGATGCAGATGTTCTAAAAGAACTCTTCACAAAATTATTAAAGATTAGAGTTCGACCATATTACCTATTTATGGCCGATCAAACAAAAGGTACCGGACATTTTCGCACTTCCGTCGATAAAGGACTAGAAATAATGGATAAACTTCGCGGTCATACAAGCGGATTGGCTATTCCACACTTTGTAATTGATGCACCGGGAGGCGGAGGCAAAATACCTCTTCTTCCCAAATACGTTCTGCACAAAGATCAAGAAAAAGTTATAATGAGAAATTATAAAAATGATGTCTATATTTACAAAGAAGTGACAGGAGATTTTGTTACGGATCCATCAAATGTATTATAAATTAGAAAGCCGGGTTTCACCGGCTTTTCTTTTTTATAATTGTCTCGAAATCCAATTCCAACGATTCTTCCGGTGATTCAATTATCCTTCCCAATTCTTCATCTTTATCCAAGAAAATAATAGTGGGGACTAATTCAACATTCCACCCTTCAGTTTCATCTTTCAATCCCTTTTTGTCCCTATCGATTGCAATCAATTCATAATTTACTTTATTGAATTTTAGACTATCAAGAATCTTTATAAACCTGGGAAGTTCACGCCTTGAATCGCTACACCAAGTGCCGAAAAATATTTTAATCCGAAGATCTTCAAATAAATTATTCTTAATTTCATTCAGTGCATCTTGATCTATTTGATAAAAATTATATTCGCTATTATACCACCAATAAAACGACGAATCTTTTAACTGTTCCAAGGAAATGTTCCCAATTAACATGGGTTTATGCGATTTAGGGTCTTCAGTTAACTTAAATGATTGTGCGAAACTTGTCGTAATAATTAAAAAGAATATTATAATG
>CAZULK010000212.1:0-3939 GCA_964621225.1 uncultured Melioribacteraceae bacterium
ATGTTATATTAATAAAAAATATTTTGAAAAAAATACACCAAATATATTTTTATAAGGCTTAACCTAGCTCTTTGTAAAATTATAGGTTATAATTCTCACTCATCCCCCCTTCTTTCAATCCCGTACTTCTGCATCTTTTTGAAAAGGTTGGTTCTGTCAATTCCGAGTTCATTGGATGTTTGAATAATCTTCCAGTTGTTTTTTTGTAATGTATGCAGTATATAATCTTTCTCGAATTTTTCCTTCGCTTCCCTCAAAGTATCATTAGAGGAGTTGATCAATTCCCGCAGCTCGGTTTCATTTTCCGGCAGTTTGTTTAGTCTTTTGAAAGCAATAATCAAATCATCCAGTTCGATTACATATCCGCTGCTAAAAATAACAACATTCTCCATTATACTCTTTAATTCCCTTACATTGCCCGGCCAATTATATTGCTTAAGCATTCCAATTGCTTGAGGAGAAATTTCGGTTACCTGCTTATTATATTCATCGGCAAATTTTTTGAGGAAATGATAAGCCAACGGAATAACGTCATCTATTCTGTTTCTCAACGGAGGTATATAAATTTGAACCACATTCAGCCTGTGATATAAATCGCTTCTGAATTCGCCGCTGTTCACTTTGCTTTCCAAATCCTGGTTTGTGGCTGCAATTATTCTAACGTCAACTTTTTTAGGTGTGTTGCTACCTATAGTTTCGATCTCCCCTTCTTCAATTGCTCTTAAAATTTTCGCTTGCAATCCTATGTCGAGGTCACCAATTTCATCCAAGAAGAGTGTGCCGCCGTTTGCTGCTTCGAACTTGCCGGTGTGCTCTCTATCTGCTCCGGTGAATGAACCCTTTTTATGCCCGAACAATTGACTTTCGAGAAGCTCGCTGGGAATAGCAGCACAATTAATCTTAATCAATGGCTTGTCTCTTCTTTCGCTATTGTGATGAATTGCCCAAGCAACCAATTCTTTCCCGGTTCCGCTTTCACCGCAAATCAACACTCTTGTGTTAGTCGGGGCAATGGTTTTAATGTCCTGCCAAACCCTTTTAATTTCCTTGCTTTCCCCTACCATTCTATTGAATTCGAGCAGCTCACGATAGAGAGTGTTTTTTTCATCGCGCAGATCTTTATAGTGCAACGCATTTTTCAATACAACCGAGAGTCTTTTTGTGTCTATCGGTTTTTCTATGAAGTCGTATGCCCCCATCTTTATAGCTTCAACTGCGGTTGCAATGTCACTCTGACCGGATATTACAATAACCGGCATTCCTATCGAAGACTCTTCTATCGACCTCAACAATTCAAATCCATTAACACCGGGCATTTTCAAGTCCAACAAAACCGCATCGAAACCGTTGCCTTCGATAATCTTTTTTACATCCGATGATGCTGATACGGTATAAACGTCATAACTCTCAAGCTCCAATACTTTTTTAAGCGATTCCAAAAATACAGTATCGTCGTCAACCGCTAGAATCTTATTTCTTTTCATTACTTCCCTCAATAATTACATCAGTTGATATTTTAATTTATTTTTATGTCCCATTCGTTACTGTTTCTTTTGTTTTAATTTCGAATGAGAATACTGTTTCTCCCTCGCGGGAATTAAAGCGAAGTTCAGATTCGTGATCTTCCAAAATCTTTTTTGCAATAGAAAGTCCCATTCCCGTGCCTTCGGGCTTTGTTGTTACGTAAGGATCAAAAAGTGTTTTTCTGATTCTTTCGGGAATGCCGGGACCGTTGTCTTTTATTTCGAAAACAGCTTTACCGTTGTTTCTGTAAAGTGCAATCTCAATTTCACCCTTCCCTTTTATTGCGTCTATTGCATTTTCAATCAATACTTGCATCGCCTCTTCCAATTGATATTCGTCCGCCCAAATTATTATTCCATCTTCTATATTCTTTTTAATATCAACACCGCGCTTTAAATAACTTTCGAATTTTAAAAGGGAATTGAATATTATGCTTTCGGCCCGGACAAACTGAAAGTTTGGCTTTTGCAAATTGGCAAATTTCAGAAAGTTGTTCGTGAATCTTTTGATCCGGCTTATCTCCTTCCGCACAACATCCAAATCATTTTTGATTTTTTCTTTGGAAGGATTATCAGCCTTCTCTTCCATTGAATCCAAGTTCAACAATATGGAAGACAAAGGTGTTTTTATTTCGTGGGCAACTTTTTGAATTGAGTGTGATAAAAGGTCGGTTCTTTCTCTTAATAAATGGTGTGTTAAATTATTGAACACAACCAAATGTCCGATTGTGGAATTAAACTTTGAAAGCAAAGGAAATACAACGATATTAATTTTCGATCTGTCTTTACCGGAAACAAGAGTAATTACATTTTCGGAAATGTTATTTTCTTTTATAGAACTAAGTATGAACTCTTTTAATTCGGAATCAATTTCAGCTTCATTAATTATTTTATTATTCAGAACCCCGTCATTAATATTTAACAATTTCTTTGCAGTATCATTCATGAAATCAATTTGATTAAATTCATTTAATATAATTATTCCGTTCTCCGATTGAGGAATTACATGTTTGAAAATTGAATGATACTTGAATAACGATATGTAAATCTTTCTGGTTGTAAATAGTAATAAAAAACTTACTAAAAACACGGAAGGGAAAAGCAACGGCAAGTATGAATAATAAACGTTGTTTTCGAATGAAAGCCATAACTCCTCCTCCAACCCACGAACTAAAACCAACTGCTTCCCGGGATTACTTTTTAACTTAAAACTGTTCGGATTTGGCTGTATTGAGTTAATTCCATTAATTTGAATATCGTTTGCAGCAACAATATTCATATTCATGTCCATCATTATTGATTTAGCATCATCAACAATTAATCTGTATTTATTCCCGTTAATGTTAACTTTAAAAATTGTTGTATAGTTCCTTAGTCCGTAATCAATGTTGTAAAATTCTCTTAAGTTATGCTTAAATACCGCAATACCTTTAGGTGTAGGCAATACTATCTTACCATTAACAATGGATGGAAAGAATGCTTGTTGGAACGGAGTTATCTTTTCGTTTAAAATCTTAAAATCTTTATTCAATACTTGCAGTGTAAACTTGTTCCCAGCATTAATATTTCTAAAACTAATCAAAACCTTTTTGCCTTCCCCTTCATTTAACAGACAGAAATATGCACCCCCATATCCGGTATAGTAAGTTTTATGTCTTAATATATTCAAGTTGCTGTCGAACAAAAATAAGTGAGAAGCTGTATCGTCATATTTCAGCTTGTAGGGCAAATTTGGAGTATTATTTGTTGTAGCGCTTGCTGCTAGTATTTCCTTTTTCCCATCGCCATCCACATCACAAAGTGAGATATAGTGAAGTATATTTGCTCCCGATTCAAACCTCCTCTCTATTTCAAAATCTGTTAAATTCAATTTATAAATTCCTCTCGGGAATATGGGGTGCCCTGTTGAAATAATAAAATAAAGATACTTTGTGCCTTGGTCGGTATCAGCATCCACACATTTAACGATAGGTATCCATTCGAATCCCTTTCTGGCTTCTTTTGGCTTTGTGTATATAAATTTTTTCTTGACAATGAATTTTCTGTTTTTATGGTCTATAACTGATAAAAATATCGAATCCGCACCTTGATAGAAATATATAAGATCGTCATAATTGTCATTATTAACATCGGTACAAAACAACGAGGTTTCGTGGGAATGGTATTTGCCTAAATTATATTGCTCTTCGGCTATAATATTTTCATTTAGAACTTGAATATTATTAATATTATTAGGCGAAGTTCTGTTTGAAAGATTTGTTATCATTATTCCTTCGGCATAACCGTCATGGTCTAAGTCTCTCAAAATCTTGAAATGAGTTCTGGTTGGATCTTGATCTTTTTTTAGCACCAGGATATTAAAAGGGTAGAACTGGGAAGAAAAATATAAATACACACCCGTGGCAATGATAAAGGA
>CAZULK010000213.1:0-3934 GCA_964621225.1 uncultured Melioribacteraceae bacterium
CTATTATTGAGCAGGAATTGAATGACACTTATGAAATAGGTGCATTAATGTATTTCTGGGAGTTTGCCACTGCGGTTGCCGGTTGGGCAATGGAATTACACCCATTTGATCAACCCGATGTTGAATCTGCAAAAGTTGCAGCAAAGAATGTAATCAAGCAATTTTCTGAAACAGGTGTTTTGCCTGAACCTGATTCTATTTCTCTCTTTGACGATGTAAAGGCCTGTTCAACTTCCGGTGGGGATTCATTCGAAACAATTGTACATAATTTTACTGATCTGTTAAAGAGTAAATCGAATCCTTACATATCAATTCACTGCTATAGTGACTATGATAAAAATATTACGGAAGCATTGGCAAAAATGAAAAATCAATTGACCCGGAAATTCAATATACCAGTTACCACCGGTTTCGGACCTCGATTCCTTCACTCAACAGGCCAGTTACATAAAGGGGATAACGGTCAAGGTATATTTTTACAGTTGTTCAAAACTCCTGCGTCGGAAATTGCAATTCCGGATAATGCCGGAGATGAAACTTCATCAATATCATTTAACGTTCTAGTGAAAGCTCAATCCCTTGGAGACAGACAAGCTTTAATTGACAAGGGAAGGGAAGTGCTGAGGATTGAAACTTCCAATGTTGAACAATTGGTTGAGAAGTTCATTCAACTTTTCTGACCATGAATCAACTAACTTCAATTTTAAGGGGAACATGTTTCCCCTTTTTCATATATTGCAACTCTTTTTTAATCGGGAGTAAAATGAAAAAGTTAATTATACTTTTATTAATAATTAAAAGTACAATTTTTGCACAATCATTTGGCGTAAATAAAATAGAGCCCCCTAACTGGTGGGAGGGAATTAAATGGGATACGCTTCAGTTAATGATCTACGGAGAAGGCTTATCTGATGTTAAGGTAACTTCGGAAAATTTGAATATCATCGGAATCCATCATGCCGAATCCCCCTCATATTTATTTGTGGATATTAACACTGAAGAATTGAAAGCCGGAAATTACAGCTTAACATTTAAGAAAGATGGGAAGTCTATTGTAAAAAAATACAGAGTAGACAAGAGAGAGTTTTCACCCAGGTCGCACAAAGGATTCGACCAGAATGACGTGATATATTTGATATTTACGGATAGATTTGCCGACGGAGATTTGAAGAATGATTCCATTCAAAATAAGTACGAGGAATTTGCATTCGGGGATTTAAATGGCAGACACGGCGGTGATTTGAAAGGAATTATAGATCATTTAGATTATTTAGCAGATCTCGGCATAACCGCTATATGGCATACACCGGTGCTCGAAAACAATATGTACATGAGTTATCACGGTTATGCAGCAACAAATTTTTATAAAATTGATCCTCGATTCGGTAGCAATGAGCTATATAAGAAAATGGTATCTGCTGCACATTCGAAGGGGATAAAAGTAATTTCCGATCATGTAAATAATCATTTGGGCAAAAACCACCCTTGGGGTAGCGAACCACCTTTTAAAGATTGGTTTCATGGTGATATTAAAATTCATCCTAAAGCTTACCATAATAAAATAGCATTCTTTGATATCCATGCTGATAATTCAACAGCCAATAGATCTGTAGAAGGATGGTTTACTGATTATATGATGGACTTGAATAAAGATAATAATTTTGTTGCGAATTATATGATCCAAAATACCTTGTGGTGGATTGAATATAGCGGCATTGACGGAATTAGGGAAGACACATATCCATATAATGAACTCGATTATATGGCTAAGTGGGCAAAAGTTATTTTCGATAACTATCCCGATTTTAACATTGTAGGCGAAGTATGGAAGGGTGATCCTGCTTTTCTTTCCGAATATCAGAAAAACCCAAAGATTGATAGAGGGTTTGATTCAAACCTTCCTACCATCACAGATTTTGCCCTCTATGAATCGGTTCGTGATTATCTTTCCGGCAAAGGTGGAATGTGGAAAATATATGAGACTCTTGCAAAAGATTTTCTTTACAGCAATCCATATCAATTGATGACTTTTATCGATAATCATGATGTTGATAGGGCATTATATACAGCTAATGATAATGTAGATAAATATTTGAATGCAATTACAATTCTGCTTACGAGCAGAGGAATTCCGCAAATTACATACGGAACTGAAATTGGAATGAACGGCGGCGGTCATCACGGAAGAATAAGAGCTCCTTTCCCAGGAGGTTTTCCGGAGGACAAAAAAAATGCATTCAATCAAAAAGATAGATCGGACAAAGAAAATAGAATTTTCAATCATGTGAAGAAATTACTTGAACTCAGAAATGAAAAAGCAGCTTTAAGAGTGGGCAAATTGATTCATTTTCCCCCGGAAAGCGAAGTATATGTTTATTTCCGTACATTGGAAGAACAAAAGATAATGATAATTATTAATGGTGCAGAGTCCAATAGGGAAATTTTCTTGAATAAATATTTATCACAATTTGGTAATGTGAAACATTTAATTGATTTATCGACCAACAAAAAGATATTTTTAAACGGAACCAATGAAATAGTTATCCCATCTAATTCATCAATGATATTGGAGTTAATTTATTAAAAATGATTATTGGAAAAAACGGTGAAAGCCCTCACATAAATTATCCTACCGATTGGAGTTTTACACTTATCGGTGAAGATCCCGAAAAGATTGAAAACTCAGTTAATGTAATTGTAGAAAAATATAATTTCGAATTAACAGCTTCCAGAAGCAGTAGGAAAGGTAAATATTATTCCTTCAAACTTGTTGTTGAAATTCCAAGCGAGGAAGTCAGGCTTGAAATATATAAAAAGTTGGAAAATGACGAATCAATAAAATTAGTCCTATAGGATGGAACTATCATGAAAAAAACAATTCTGATTTTATTTGCAACGATTTTTGTTTCATGCTCGGTATTTAAATTAAGTGAAAATCTTTTTGTTGATACTTACGTTAAAGAAAACTTAATATACCTTGCTTCGGATAAACTGGAAGGAAGAGAAACCACAACAAAAGGGGAGAAATTAGCATCGGAGTTTATTGCCGGTAAACTTAAAGAATATGGCATCAAACCGTTTGGTGATGATTCCACATACTTCCAAAATTTCGATCTTGCAGTATCCGGATTTTCAACTGATTCAAAAATTGAATTTTCGTTCGGAGAGGTAAAGTATGATTTGAAATTGGGGGATGACTTTATCCGTGCAACATGGGCTACTCCATCAGATAAATATTTCGGAAAAGAAAGTGAGTTGGTTTTTGCCGGTTATGGAATTGACGCACCGGAATTTGAGTTCAATGATTATTCAGACTTGGATGTTAAAGGAAAAACTGTATTGGTTCTTGGCGGAGAGCCGGAAAGCGATGATCCCGATTATTTCAACGGAGATCAACCGAGTAAGTATGGCAGTACTAATAGTAAAATTAGAAAAGCTATGGACCTGGGGGCGGTTGGTGTTATTTTTATTCCCGACGAAAGAATGTTGAAGTACTGGAACAGGTTTGCCAGTTGGAGTAAAAGCAAATCTATGAGATTCCCCGATTCCAAAACTTCTGTTGGGGAAATGATTCCGGCTTTTGCTGTTAGCGAAGCTAAACTTAACAATATACTTTCTTCTGCAGGAATTAAGTTATCGGATATTAAAAATTATATTGATGATTTTAAACGTCCCGAGAGTTTTCAATTGAATACCAAAGTTAGTTTTAATCTTAAAATTGAAAATGAAATTAAAATTGCCCGCAACGTTGTTGGAATATTGGAAGGAAAGGATGAAAAGCTAAAGGATGAATATATTGTTCTCAGCGCTCATTACGATCATTTGGGTAAAAGAGGGAATGATATCTATAACGGTGCTGATGATGACGGCTCCGGAACAGTAACCATTTTGGATGCAGCAAGAACGTTGTCAATTAAAAAAGAAAACAAAAGAT
>CAZULK010000214.1:0-3895 GCA_964621225.1 uncultured Melioribacteraceae bacterium
CCGAAATTCATCTGCTCCCTCGAATAATCCCAATTTTCGGGATCTTGTCCTTCGACTAATCTACCCGAAAACCAAAGCATAGCCAAATCGAAATGATGCGGCCAGAAATTTATGTTGCTTGTTTCGTTTAATATTTTTCCTCTGAACTCTTGTATTGTGAAATAAACGAATCTCAGCACAGTCCAGTAATCTTCAATTATTTTATGATTGTATTCCGGTTTACCGGTAGAATTAAATTTATCTTGGGGTATAATAAAATCTACTCCAGCTGTATTCAGTTTGGTTTGTAATTCTTTTACAAATTCCGATTGAGTTTTTCCCGCCAAATCGATCGAATCGCGTATACTTCCGACAAAAACTTTTAATTTGCTCTCAACGAAATTTAAATTCAAGTCCATTGCCTCCAAATGCCCGTCAACATTAACCGGGATAGGAGTTGTAGTTAACCCTTTTGCGTACACCTTAAGACTAAACTCTTCCCAATTTTTTTGATGCGGCGTTAGGCTTCCTTTAATATGGGAGAGTACGTCTGCAAATTGCTTTATAGCTTTTATATCCTCTCGAATATCTCCGAGTTGTGGTAAATATAAATTCATTTGTAATCCTTTTATTTCTAATCCATTTAATTATGAAAAACAATATAAATAAAATGGACAACAAATAATGTAAATGAAGAGACAATTGAGCAGGACAAAATTATGGAAATAAAGAGAATGATAAATTGTCATAAAAAAAGCCCACGGTTTCAACCGTGGGCTTAAATAAAATGCTATTTTGAAAACAATCTATTAATTATAAAGATTGCTTAACAATTTTTGGAAATGCATTGAGGGCTTCCTCAATTTTGCCGGTATCTTTTCCTCCCGCGGTTGCCATGTGTGGTCTTCCACCGCCGCCGCCGCCGAGTATTTTAGCAACGCTTCCTACAATTTTACCGGCCATTAATTTTTTATCTTTTATTAAATCGTCGGTAACTACACAAACAAGTTGAACTTTGTCGCCAACTTCGGCAATTAACAGACCTACACCGCTCTTCATTTTATTGCGCAGTTCATCACCCATAGATTTAAGCTCGTCCATATTTCCGGCATCAACTTTCCCTTTGAATACATTTATGCCGTCCACATTTTCCGGAGAACTAATTATTTCATTAATTCCGCCGAGTTTCTCTTTTAGCTGGAATTCATTCAACTCTTTTTCCAGTTTCTTTTTCTCTTCCAACAACTGAGCAAGTTTCTCTTCTGTCTGTTTCTGTCTTTCAATTTGTTCGAGGATATATTTTTCCACTCCCGCGCCGGTAACTGCTTCAATTCGCCTTACGCCACTTGCAATGGAAGATTCACTAATAATTTTGAACAGTCCAATTTGTGAACTGTTTTTAACATGAGTTCCTCCGCAAAACTCCATTGTGAAATCGCCGAACTGAACTACATTCACCGTTTCGCCGTATTTATCACCAAAGAACATCAACGCACCCATTTTCTTAGCTTCTTCAAATGGAATGTTGCGATGGTGATAAAGCTCCAAATTTTCTCTCAGTTTTTCGTTAATCAAATTCTCAATGTCGCTTATTTCGGATTCGGATAATTTGCTGAAATGTGTAAAATCGAAACGAAGTCTGTCCGGTCCAACATAAGAACCGCTTTGCTTAACGTGCTCACCCAATATTTTACGCAATGCCGCATGCAGAAAGTGTGTTGCGGAATGGTTTCTCATAATGTCCCATCTTCTCTTCGAATCGACCGATGCAATTGCATTTGTTCCGGCATCGATGGAATCTGAATAGTCAACCACGTGAAGCACGACATCATTCTTTTTATCAACGTCAATTACATTCAATTGTTTTCCGGATAATTCCAATATTCCCGTATCATCAATCTGTCCGCCGGCTTCAACATAAAAGGGAGTTTTGTCAAGTACAACAATTGAATTATCATTCTTAACCGATGCAACAACGCGCGATTCGGTTTTAAGTTCATCATAACCAGTAAATTGGGTGGGACTGACGGAATCGAGGTCCAAACCAATATCGCCGGTGATAATATTCACTCCGGCAATTTTATCCTTTGTTGATTTCCTTGCCCTTTCGCGCTGCTCGTTCATTAATTCATTGAATTTCTCTTCATCAATTTCCAAGCCTATTTCTTGAGCCATCACTCTAGTTAAATCGAGAGGGAATCCGAAAGTATCGTATAATTTAAATACATCTTCTCCGGGAATGGTTTTATCTCCCTGGGCGATTACTTTTGAACTAATCTGTTCAAATAATTCGATTCCCCTATCTAAAGTTGTGTTAAAGCTTTCTTCCTCTGCCCGTATAATATTTTCAATATTATTTTGGTTCGATTTTATTTCGGGAAATACACCGGACATATTTTGAACGAGAACATCAACCAGCTTATACATAAAGGGTTCTTTCAATTCGAGTTTGCGGCCGTATCTGGCAGCTCTCCTCAATATTCTCCGCAGAACGTATCCCCGTCCTTCGTTGCCCGGGGCAGCGCCGTCTGCAATGGCAAAAGTGAGAGTACGGATATGATCGGCAATCACACGCATTGCAATTTGATGTTCTTCCTTTTCATATTTGATACCGCTGATCTTTTCTATTGCTTCGATCAATGGCATAAAAACATCTGTGTCGTAATTGGATTTTTTATTCTGCAACACGGCACAGATTCTTTCGAATCCCATTCCCGTATCGACATGCTTTGCAGGCAATTCTGTTAATTTACCTTCTTCGTCTTTATAGTATTGAATAAAAACCAAATTCCATATTTCAATACATTCCGGCACTCCGGCATTAACATATTTTGGATTGTCGTAATCGTCGGATAAATTTATATGAATTTCCGAACAAGGTCCGCAAGGACCGGTATCACCCATTTCCCAGAAATTATCCTTTTCGTCGAAACGAAGAATATGATCGGGATTTATATCGGTTTTACTTTTCCATAATTCGAAAGCTTCGTCGTCTGTTCTGTAAACCGTAGCCCAAAGCCTTTCTTTAGGCAATTTCCATACCTCGGTCAACAATTCCCAAGCCCAAACGATGGCTTCTTCTTTATAATAATCTCCGAAAGACCAATTACCAAGCATCTCGAAAAATGTATGATGGTAAGTATCGTGACCTACTTCTTCAAGATCGTTATGCTTACCGGATACACGAATACATTTTTGAGTATCTGCAGCTCTTTTGTAATCCCGTGTGCCTTTGCCAAGGAATACATCTTTAAATTGATTCATTCCGGCATTCGTAAAGAGAAGCGTGGGATCGTCGTAAGGTACCACCGGGGCACTGGGTACTATTTTGTGATCTTTATTCTTAAAGAATTCTAAAAACTGATTTCTTATTTCGTTCGATGTCATATAATTACTGTTTTAGTTTAAAATTAAGCCACAAATATAATAAAAAATTAAGGGAAGGGGTTGGTGTCTTACCCTTATGGATACCCCATGGATTTGTCATAATTCACAACCCACAGATACAAAACCCACGGATTTATCCGGGGGCTTTGAAAGACATAAACTTATAATTAAAAAGGATTAACAAAACAAATCATTCTTACAAAAAATAATTCCTCCCTTTAATTATTGACAAATAAATTGAAATAATTTAATTTGCAAAAAAGCTCGAAAATTTTGAGGGATAATTGAATTTTGAGAAGAGGAATAGTTTCACCGGATATAGAAGAATAAATCCGGTTTATATATAATTCCGTTATCGGATAGAATTGAACATAAAATAAATATAAATTTTGGTCAATCCTGCTTTTATTTCTTTAACATAATCCAACCTGCCTGCGGTGGGCAGGTAAAACAAGAAATGAAAATAATTGGTTCTATAATATTAACCCACGAATGAATTCGTGGGCTGATTTAATGAATTCGTGGGCTG
>CAZULK010000215.1:0-3771 GCA_964621225.1 uncultured Melioribacteraceae bacterium
ATACCTCAGTTGCGGAAACTCCTTTTTGCGCAAGTATTATTTTTTTCGTCACCGCACTGTCCGGCGGGGTTTTGTCTATCGGCGGTTCGGTTGTGTCACAAGAAACAAGTATAAAGTTCAAAGTGTAAAGTAAAAAGTTGATAGGCAATAGCAAAAAGCTTGCGGATATTATTCTTTCGAGTTTTGGGTTCATTTTCATTTGGTTCTCTAATTTTGATATTAAATTAAGAAAATGACTCAAATCAATCAATGTTAAAATCTGTCCCCTTTCTCCAATTCGCTAAATCCGTAAATCCGCATAATTCGGAAATTCACTTCTTTCTCATTTTCACAGTTTCACAAAGTCCCACAAAGCGCTCTCTCATTGTCTCATTTTCTCAATGTCACCTTGTCACAAACTCCTGCCCTTATACCCAATTTCCCTATACCCTATACCTCAAACGGATTAGTGTATCTTTCCTCTGCTTTACACGCTGTTGGTAAGTTTAATAATGAATGCATATTTTATTCCTCTTACGCTTGACATTGAAGAGAAAATCTGGCTATCTTTGCAACCGTATGATTACAAAAGAAAGAAAATATTATTTTAACTCAACTTGGTTCTGGTGGGCTTGGCTCACATAATAGCTGTACACCCGGTTTGAATTAAAATAATGTTTTCGCATTAACCCTTCTCGAGAAACCGGGAAGGGTTTTTTATTATACGGAGTAAAAATTGGATTCGAAATATTCACTGAAAATAATTAAAGATAAATTACTGTTAACAAAAGTGCATTAAACAGCCGAGGCTATTGATGAAGATTTTAGTTATTGATAATTACGATTCGTTTACTTTTAACTTGGTTCAGTTAATCGGCAGATTCGTTAAGGATATTGAAGTAAAAAGAAACGACAAAGTTACAATCGATGAGATTGAAGAACTGAATCCGGATAAAATTGTAATTTCACCGGGACCGGGCAAGCCGGAGGATTCGAATATTTCGTTGGATGTTATAAAATATTTAGGCAAAACCACACCCGTTCTCGGAGTATGTTTGGGTCACCAAGGAATAGCGCACACATTCGGAGCCAAAATAACTTACGCTCCGGAACTAATGCACGGGAAATCTTCGAGAATAATTCACGACGGAAAAACAATTTATAAAGGTATCGAACAGAACTTCGAAGCCGCTAGGTATCATTCTTTGGTAATCGATCCCGGTACGGTGCCGGATGAATTAATCATTACTTCAAGAACCGGAGACGGTGTTATAATGGGAGTTCGACACAATGAATATCCTATCGAAGGAATACAATTCCATCCCGAATCGGTTCTTACAAAATGTGGCGATCGTTTAATTAAAAACTGGTTGGAGTTATAATGAAAGAATTATTAAACAAAGTAATTGAAGGTAATGATTTAGCCTTCGACGAAGCATATACATTGATGAATACGATAATGGAAGGCGAAGCTAACAATTCACAAATCGCATCTGCGTTGACGGCTCTTAAGATAAAAGGAGAAACATCCGAAGAAATTGGTGCATTTGCAAAAGCTATGCGCGATAAGAGCTTAAGAATTTCTGTTGACGGAATAACTCCGATTGACGTATGCGGAACCGGCGGAGATTCATCCGGCACGTTCAATATTTCTACTGCTGCAGCTTTTGTGGTTGCCGCAATGGGAATCCCCGTAGCAAAGCACGGCAACCGCTCAATTTCAAGCAATTCGGGTAGCGCGGATGTATTAAAGGAACTCGGTGTGAATATAGAATTAACGAAAGAGCAATCTGCACAAGCACTATCCAAAGTAGGTATAACATTTTTATTCGCGCCTCTTTACCACCCCGCTATGAAATACGCAGCGCCGGTTCGGAGGGAACTTGGTATAAAAACAGTGTTCAATATTTTGGGACCGCTTACAAATCCGGCCGGCACCAAGAAACAAGTGATAGGAGTGTTCAACAATAAAACAGCTAAATTAATGGCGGAAGCCGCTGAATATTTGGACATGGAGAAAGTTTGCTTCGTTTGCACTGATAACCGTTACGACGAAATAACTTTGACCGGCACAACAAAGGTGTACGAATATAAAAAAGGAAAAGGTGTCCGGGAGTTCGAAATAACGGCAGATACATTCGGAATTTCCGCTATCGATATTGACGAGATTAAAGGTGACTCTGCAGAAACGAACGCAAAGATATTGTTCAATATTTTCGAAGGGAAAGAATCCCCAGCAATGAATGTAACTGCAGCAAACGCTGCTTTGGGACTTTATGCGGCGGATTATTCCAATGATTTGAAAGAATGTTTTGGCGCAGCAATCGACGCAATTAAAAGCGGTAAAGCGTTAGATAAATTGAACGAATTAAAAATTTTCGGAGATAAAGCGGAATGAATTTTTTAACTGAAATTCTTGAGGTAAAAAAGACCGAAGTAAAAAAGTTGAGAAATAAATTTACTTTTTCTTCGTTCACAGATTTCCCCTATTGGGAAAGTGAAACTTTACCTTTCAGAAATAAATTGTTATCAAATGACGGAATGAAAGTTATCGCCGAAATTAAAAAAGCGAGTCCTTCCAAAGGCTTGCTACTTGAGGATTTCAATCATATTAAAATTGCCGAAGAATATATGTCAGCCGGAGCCGACGCGATTTCAGTTCTTACCGATAAATTATTTTTCCAAGGCGACATTTCATTCTTGAATGATATTGCCAAAATAAAAGATGTTCCGCTTTTGCGTAAGGATTTCATCATAGACGAATATCAAATATTCGAAGCTAAAGCCAACGGTGCGGATATTGTTTTGTTAATATCGGAAGCCTTATCACAATTGCAGTTAAACGATTTAACCGACGCCGCGTTGGAACTTGGCTTAAACGTTCTGGTTGAATTGCACGGGGAAGAACAGTTGAATAAAATAGACGTCAAAAGGTCAATTATTCTCGGAATAAACAACAGAGATTTACACACTTTTAATGTTGACTTACACACAACGCTTGAATTGAGAAAACTTATTCCGGATAATGTGCCGGTAATTTCCGAAAGCGGAATAAAAACTGAAGATGACATAAAACTGCTGAAAGGAAATGATATAAGCGGTGTGCTCGTCGGGGAATCTTTGATGAAAGCCGATAACAGAAAAGAAAAATTGAAAGAATTAAAACATTGGCTTCAAGATGAAAGTTAAGATTTGCGGAATAACAAATATTGAAGATGCTTTATTATGTTGTGAACTCGGTGCTGCCGCTCTTGGATTCATTTTTTACGAAAAGAGTAAAAGGTATGTTGAAGCCGCTGAAGCAAAGAAGATCATCTCTCAGTTACCCCCCTTTGTTTCAACGGTCGGGGTATTTGTTAACGAATCACCGGAAAAGATAAATGAGATTATAGAATCAACCGGAATAACTTACGCACAGTTGCACGGTGACGAAAGCGAAGAAGTAATTGCTCAAATAAATATACCCGTAATAAAATCATTCCGGATTACGAACGATTTCAATTTTGATTCGATACTTGAAACAAAAGCTAATTTCGTTTTACTCGATACATTCGACGACAATGAATACGGCGGTACGGGCAAAACATTCGATTGGTCGATTATACCGGATAAAATTAAAAATAAAATAATTCTCGCCGGTGGAGTTTCTGCGGATAATATCGAAAAGATTTATAAAGAGATTCATCCCGCTGCGGTGGATTTGTCTTCATCCGTTGAAGTAGCACCCGGGAAGAAAAGCAGAAGTAAGTTGATTGAGTTCTTTGAAGTAGTTAAAAATTTAAAGTGAATTTA
>CAZULK010000216.1:0-3713 GCA_964621225.1 uncultured Melioribacteraceae bacterium
TAAAATGTAGCCAATTTGGCGGTTTCATTTCCGAAAAATTGAGCTTTTTTATTTTCACCCCGGCCTATAGAATTGCCGACTAAAGTTTGGGCTGTAATTCCAAATCCGAAGAAAGGCATTAAAGAGATGAAAAGTGCCGAAATTACAGTTTGACTAGCCGCCTGTTCTTCAATTCCAATCAATCCCGTAATTGCGATAAAACTTAAAAATCCAATTAATATGAATATATTTTGAAAGGATACAGGCAACGAAATTTTTAAAATATCATTGATTATTTTTCTATCGAAATAGGATTGAGTAAATATTTTATATTTATCCTTGTATTCCTTCTTTTGCGAGATACCGAGATAAAACGCTCCGTCGAATATAGTGGCAATTGAAGATCCAAGTCCCGCACCGGCCAAACCCATTGCAGGTAATCCAAAACTTCCGTAGATAAAAACATAATTGAAGAAAATATTTAGCACATTTGTAATAATACCTGAATACATAAAAATCTTTGTCTTGCCTATACCAAAATAAAATCCGCGGAATGATACTGCTATCAAAAAGAATGGTATACCTAAAAACCTATAGAAGAGATATTCGCCTGCTAAGTGCCCGACATTTTTATCCGCAGCAAAAAACTGAGCTATATCATTAGCAAAGAACCCAAAGATAAAAACAACTATCACTCCTAAAAATATTGATAATATTATTGAAGTGGTTAATACTTTATTGCATTCCTTATAATCGTTGTCCCCAAATGCCCTGGAAATAAGAACATGAGTCCCGGTTGCCAACGAAGAAAAGAAACTCACTACTGCCCATGTTGCTAATAACCCAATTCCCATTGCCGCCAAGGATTCAACGGCATTATCCAAGCGTCCAACCATTGCAGTATCTACCAAAGAAACTATCAATTGGGCAGATAACCCTGCTATAGCCGGTAATGCAAGGTTCAGAATTCCCCTTCTTTCCTTAGTCATAATTTTCATAAACTATAATTTATTCAAAAAAATTAAAGTTTCCATAAATCGACTATTCTCAATGAATTTTAATTTTATTTAAATTCATAAATCTTTACTTGCTAAATGAATTTTTTTTCGATAATTTAGAAGAATAAGAACATTACTTACTAACTCAAACGGGAGGGTCCTATGAGACTTAAAGCTACAATACTTGTACTGCTAATCCTCTCACCATATCTTTTTTCCCAAACTTTCGACGGTAACTGGAGTTGTGCTTACGCCACAGTTGACGATCCTGTACCCGGCAATGCAACCGGATATAATACAATTTCGGTTGCGGCACTCGAAGAAGATGCCTTTGTTGCTCTAGTTAGACGTGGCTCCAACAATACCAATTTTTTAGTAGGCTACCGCGGAGCCGATTCAACTCACGGAAGATTAGGGACTTATGATTATGGCGGAGCATTAGCCGGCACACAAATGATTTGGATTAATATTTTCGATCAAGTAATTATGAATGAAGCGCTTGATTTAACTGTGTTTTACGACGGTACTAATCCTCCGAACAAAGTATTGGTAGCTAACAACGACCCGGATCACAACTTATTAGTTTTTGAATTAGGAACCGACAGTGTTTATACTGCCCCATTCAGATTAAAAACCGGATCAGATTTTATTTGGGGAGTTGACATGAGCAAAAACGGATATGTTTTTGTAACTGTTGACGGCGATTCCACTACGCCCGGGAAAGTATTGGTTTACGGCGGACCCGATTACGAACAAGGTTGGTCAACTTTTAATCATGACGGAACAGTTCTGCAGACCATCACACTTCCGGATCCAGGATCTTGCCGTGGTGTTACTGTCAATGCCGAAGGGACATTGCTCTATGTATCGAACCATACGAATAATAAAGTTTACTGCTATCTTGGAAATCCAACTGACGGCTATACATTGTTTAATGATTTCAATTTTGCAGTTGAAGAAGAATTCGTAGCTTCAACTAATGCTGTCGTTTACCCAGGACCCTGGGGATTAAATTTCATGGATGATAAAAATCTTTTATTCGTTGCAGCAGATGCCGATTTTGAATTAGGTGATGCTTATGAATATGGAAGAATGTATATTGTTAATCCGAACAATGGTGACATACTTGATACAATTGACGTTGCACAATGGAATTATTTAATTAACGGAGTATTTAATAACAGAAACAATCAAAACGGGATTTCATCCGGATATACTTCAACTTATAATGTTGCTTTCGATGATAATTACAATGTATATTCACAATCTTATTACGGATGGACGGTGGAAAAATGGGTATATGACGGAACCCTTCCGACTATACCCATCATAATTCTGTCTGTAGAAAAAGAAGTGGGACAAATCCCCCATTCATTCGATTTACAGCAAAATTATCCGAATCCATTTAACCCGACAACGACAATAAAATTTGCAATACCCAAATCATCAAATATTTCTCTGAATGTGTATGATATTAATGGTAAATTAATCGACAGTATTATAAAGAATAAACACTTCGACAACGGTGTATATAGTGTAAGATTCGATGCCTCCAAACTAGCCAGCGGTGTATATTTGTATACATTGAGTAACGGCAAACAACAAATAACAAAGAAAATGACACTACTTAAATAATTTATCCACTAACTAACGGAGGTACAATGAAAAAACTTCTAACCATTGCAGTGCTATTTGCAACCGTAGCGCTGCTGAATGCGCAGGAGACCTTTGTTCGAAGCCATTTGATTGATCCGCCTGCAACATTCGGATCAGGTTTCGGAAATACGGTCTCCGGTGTCGACTTGGACAATGACGGAAAAATTGAGATCTATTCCGTCAATGGAATGTCCGATTACAATAACGGGGATGAAATTCCTCAAATAATCAAATATGAATACAACGGAACGACTTGGGATTCCGTTTGGGCTGCATCTTTCCCGGACGAAAGGCAAAATACCTGGGCTGCATTAACAACCGGGGATTTGGATGGTGACGGGAAAATGGAAGTAATTTGGGGATATGTAAACAGTTTCTCCACCAATACTACTCCCCCCAGAATTGTTGTATTCGAAAATCAAGGCGACGATTTACTGGGAGTTAGCGACGGTGCCGGAAATTTCAAAGCAAATGCATCCTGGGATATGGATGTTCCGGCTTCCACGAATATGCGCCCATTAAAATGGCAAACTTACGATATTGACGGAGACGGAACGGATGAAGTAATTTTTGCCGAAAGAAGGGATTATTACAATTTCGGTATCATTTCAACTTCCGACGTTCCCGATAATGGAGACGGATCCGAAACATGGACTATGGAATTCAACGCAAACACAGAATTGTATAACAAATTTGTTCGTAGCGGTGTGATTCCGGCAGACGGATTTGAATCCGGTGGTTACGGGGAAATCTTAACCGATGTTGATATTGACGGCGACGGTCTAATGGACCTCTTCCTATGTAATGACAATACTAATGACATACCCGAAGAAATGAATCCAAGATTGTACAAATATGAATTGGTACATGGCGCTTGGGTTCTGGTATGGCAAACCGATATCGGTTCATTGATTGATGCTCAAAATACTTGGCCTTCTTTGAATGTTGCCGACTTGGATGGTGACGGAAAGAAAGAAGTTGTGTGGAACATCATTAATAATTTTGGTGGTAGTTCTACAACTCCGGCTAGAGTAGTTGTATTCGAAGCATCAGGAGATTCCACAGTTGATGCTCTTGGAA
>CAZULK010000217.1:0-3702 GCA_964621225.1 uncultured Melioribacteraceae bacterium
AACACCGCCGGACGGTCTGCCCAAAAACGAATGAATTCTTTCTTCACCAATTTTAATACTTGAATCATTCCCTCAATTTCCTCCCCGTTAGATGCAAAAACAAATCTTCCAAAGAGGCTCTGGAAATTTCGATTAAATCCGCCGGAATATTAATTTTTTCCAACTCGGAAAAAAGCAGAGAATATTTTTCAAATTTTTTATCCGGTATCAATTCCAAATGATCATCAAACTCATTTATTTCACCCAATTCACTCAGTGCATCGAGATTATCATCAATGATTTTATTCTTTATGATCTTCACTGTTTCCTTTTTCTCCAGTAAAGATATGAGTGAAGAGAGATTACCGTCGGCTATTATTTTGCCGTAATCAATGATTGCCAATCTCGTACAAAGCCGCTCGGCTTCTTCCATGTAATGTGTAGTGTAGATAATGGTTTTACCTCTCCGGTTCAATTCCAACAGTGTATCGAAGATAGCATTCCTTGCTTGGGGATCCACTCCAACTGTGGGTTCGTCGCAAAGCAAAATATCGGGATCGTGAAGCAGACTGGCAGCTAAATTCAATCTTCTTTTCATTCCGCCGGAAAATTCTTTCACTTTACTTTTTCTGCGATCCTTTAACTGAACAAAATCCAGAATTTCATCAATCCGTTTGTGGAGTGTCTTTCCGTTCAACCCGTAAAGTGAGCCAAATATTCTCAAATTTTTTTCTGCACTAAGTTCTTGATACAACGAAATTTCCTGTGGTACATAACCGAACTTTTTACGAATCTCCAAATCGGAATAAACCAAAACTTCGTCATCCAAAGCTATGTGACCGGCATCGGGTAAAAGATAACCGATAATAATATTGAGCAGAGTTGTCTTTCCGGCACCGTTCGGACCAAGCAAACCGAAGAACTCTCCCCTTTCTATATTAAGCGTCACATCGTCAAGGGCATCCAATGTTCCGAACGTCTTCTTTATGTGATTTATTTGAAGCATTTATGGAATTTATTTCTCTTTTAATTAGTTTTAGACAACAAAAAAATTTAATAATGAATCGTAAAATAAGAATAAAAATTGACTCCCTATAATGCATTAGAAAAATATTTCGGATACACTGAATTCCGTCCCGGTCAATTGGAGATAATAAATTCCATACTCTCCGGGGTCAATGTTTTGGCAGTACTTCCGACCGGTGCGGGTAAATCACTCTGTTATCAAATTCCCGCATTGATAAACAAAGGATACTCACTTGTAATTTCCCCATTGATAGCATTAATGAAGGATCAAGTTGATTCAATAAATAAAAAAGAACAAATAGCTGCGTACATCAACAGCACATTAGACTTCAGGGAAGAACAAAAAGTTCTGTCGCAACTCCATTCGGGCAAATTAAAAATCCTTTTTGCAGCTCCCGAAAAATTAAGCAGCGTTAAATTCATTGAGCAGTTAAAATTCAATCCACCGGAATATATATTCGTAGACGAAGCACATTGTATAAGTGAATGGGGAATGGATTTCCGTCCCAGTTACAGAAAATTAAAAGAAGTAACAGAGTTGTGGAATATAAAAAAGATTTCCGCATTCACTGCAACTGCCACTCCCGATGTAAGGCAGGACATTATAGAACAATTGGGAATGACTGAACCGAGAATCTTCGTAAGAGGATTCGAACGGGATAATTTATCACTCAATGTAATCAGAACGAATAAGAAAAAAGAGTATGTATTTAAATTATTGAATGAAGCCGGTACTCCGGCAATAATATATTGTTCAACAAGGAAAGCCGTTGAATCCGTTTACAAATTCCTCCGTTCGGCATCGTTCAAAGTTACTTATTATCATGCGGGTTTGAATAGCGAACTGCGCCGCTTGGTTCAGGATGACTTCATAAACGGAAATTTTGATGTAATCTGCGCTACGAATGCATTCGGAATGGGAATTGACAAGTCCGACATTCGAACAATAATTCATTACAATGTACCTGGTTCAATCGAAAATTATTATCAGGAAATCGGAAGAGCAGGAAGGGACGGTAATGAATCGAATACATATTTGCTCTTCGACGAAAAAGATGTTGCTATACAAGAACATTTCATAGAAAGTAATATCCCCTCAAAAGATGAAGTACTTACCGTTTACGACGGTTTATTCAATTATTCCGGAATTGCTTTGGGACAGAAACCGGAAAATGAAATACCATTCGACAATAAACTGACCGATTTTTTTAAGTTAAAAAACATCGACAAATCAGTTTTGAATTCCTCCTTGGAAATTTTACGCGATTCGGGAATAATCGAAATAACAAAGAACCGTTCGCTTAAACCGCGTGTCAGATCATTACTATCCACAGAGGACCTGCGCAAGTATTTCAGTTCAATAGCTTCCGCTGCACAAAAAAATCTACTTTTGCCCTTGATAAAAATTTACGGTAGCGGACTGTTTTTGAGCGGAATAAAAATCGATCCGGAAACAATAGCAAAGCAAGCGGACATGCCGGAAGCGAGAGTTTTGGAATTACTTCAAAATTTGAATGATAGCGGAATAATAGAATTGAGCATTCCAACGTCGTTAAATAATATCAAAGTATTGCAAACAAGGGGTAAAACAAAATATATAGAATTGAACTTTGACAACATCGAGCGGAAAGTAACCCACTCAAAAGAAAAACTCCAAGCAATGCTCGATTTTGTTTATTCGGAAAAATGCCGTTTTAACTTCATCTTGGAATACTTCGGTCAGAAAGGGAAAAAATATGAATGCGGTAAATGTGACAATTGTACCGACAAACAGCATTCATCCGATTCAAACGAATTTATTGCGAATGCCATTCTTCGAACACTGCATGAAAACAGACTTAATTTGAGAACACACAGAATAATCAAAATTCTTCAGGGAAGGGCCCGGTCTACGGACGAGAGGAAACTTTCCACTTTCGGAGTATGCAAGCATTACTCTGCCGACGAAATTAAAAATACTCTTTCATATCTTTCGGCGAAAGGAATGGTTGAAAAGTATGACGACCTTTATTCCCTTTCCGAAAAAGGGAAAGAGGAATTTACAAACGATTCGATTGATGATAATGCTGATTATGATTTCGAGAGGAAATTGAAATTATTCAATAAATTGAGGGAGGTACGAAAGGCAGTTGCACAAAAATTCACTCAACAGGAAAGGGTAATTTGCAGTGACGAGGTTTTGAGAAATATTGCGGAAAAAGAACCGATCTCCCCTGCCCAACTGATGTCGATTCAAGGGGTATCGCAGAACCTCTTTTTCAAAGCGGGAAGAGAGATTATAGAAGAGATAAAAAACTTCCGGGAAAAGGAAAAAGCATCGGAGAAACAGGAAGATATTCCGGAAAATTTATTGTCCATTGATAAATTGATAAATAAAGGATATAAATTAGAAGAGATAGTTTCTTTAACTAAATTACCTGAATCGGTTGTTTCAGTTCAAATTGAATCACTCATTATGTTGAAACCCGATACACCAATTAACAAATTGATGAATTCGAAAACTATAGATTTAATAAAATCAAAAATCATTACGGGTTTTGAATCCTTAAAAGAATTGAAAGCCTCCCTCCCCCCGGAAATAAATTATGCAATGATCCGGATTGTAGCTGCAAAAGTGAAAGCGGATAAAAACTAGGGCGAAGTTCAAAGTACAAAGGATAAAGTTCAAAGCTTGCCCGCCGTAGGAGGGTAGAAAGT
>CAZULK010000218.1:0-3615 GCA_964621225.1 uncultured Melioribacteraceae bacterium
TCGATTGGTACAAAGAAAATAATTGGCTTTGATCTATCGGCCTATTATTAAAAACCAAATGTGAATAACATTTATTTGTACAATCACCATTACCGAAATCCTTAATGGGGCTGGTCATCTTTAGATTTTCGATCAAGTGATCAATTAATTTGCATTCCAAATTCTTATCAGCCCCCGGGAATACATATATTTTTTTCAAATAGTTTGTCCCGGTAGTAAGATGATCAATGTGCCAGTGAATGCTTTTTTCTTTTCTTGCGTGTCTTTTTAATCTTTGAATCAGATTTTTTTGAGCGCTTCCGGCATAATAATAATATCCCTCCTTAATATCCGGAAATCGGTTTGTAACTAATTTTGGATGTGCTGGCATCAATAATTCTAATAAATATATCCCGCTGTTCGGTTCAATTAGCTTGCGCACCTTCTCTTATCCATGTTTTTATTCCCTCAATCTGATTATTTGTTAATGGTGTTATCGGTGCAGTGGGAGGGGGCATAAGTCCGCTAGCAGATCTTCCTTCGATGGACCAAACTAATATACTGTTTTCAGGATGATAAGGAACTACTATCTGTAAATCCGCCGTTGTATTAGCCCAACTGGTCAAGCTCAAATTGCCAGCTCTGGTTGAATTATCATGGCATCCCGAATTAGTACATTTCACATTGAACAATGGCTGAATATGTCTGCTGTAACTCACATTCTCGGATGGAATTTCTTGGTAAATCGGATTGATCGAATCATCGCAAGAAATTGATATTATTGCGATTATTATTAAAATGAATGATTTTATTTTTTTCGTGTTAAACATTTTATATATTTATTTCCAAAAATTATATTATGCAACTCTAAAAAGATTATCAATAAAATGAAAGGTAAAAATGATGTCCCTTAGAAATATCTTTGTTTTCTTTTTCATTATCCCGTTGGAATTATACTTTGCACAAAATTCTCTATTGAATGGACCGTTAGTCGGATATTCAAAAATGAGAGAAGTTTCTGTTTGGGTTCAAACAATTAAGCCCGGAACAGTTTATGTTGAGTATTGGGTTGAACAAGATACTTCAAGCAAATTTGTATCTGAAACAATACACACTTCATCAGAAAATGCTAATACCGGAAAAATAATCATTACGGGATTACAGCCAGGAAATAGATATTATTTTGACATTTTTGTTGATAATAAAAAAGTTGATTTGAGTTTCCAACCAAAATTCAGGACACAGACTCTTTGGCAATGGAGGGCAGATCCCCCAAATTTCAGATTTGCTGTAGGCAGTTGTGCCTATATTAATGAACCTGAATTCGACCGTCCTGGTGAACCGTATGGTGGGAATTATGAAATTTTTGAAAGTATTGCCGACAAAAATCCGGAATTTATGCTTTGGATGGGAGATAATGTTTACCTAAGGGAAGTTGATTGGGATTCTAGAAGCGGAATTTTGCATAGATATACACACGACAGACAAATTAAAGAATTAAAAAGATTGTTCGGAACAACCCATAATTATGCAATCTGGGATGATCATGATTTCGGACCGAATAATAGTGATCGTGGATTTATAAATAAAGACTTAACTCTGGAGGCTTTCAAACTGTTTTGGCCAAATCCTTCATTTGGAGTTAATGGTCAAGATGGCATCACAACCTATTTCGAATGGAATGATTGTGCATTTTTTCTCTTAGACGATAGATATTACAGAACGCCCGATAGGAGAAAAACGGGGAAGAGGGAAATGTTGGGAGAAAACCAACTTGAGTGGCTGATTGATGCTCTTACATCAAGCAGGGCGACGTTCAAATTTATAGTGATCGGAGGACAGGTGCTGAACTCTTATCCCAGCGGTGAAAATTTTGCCTCATTCGCCGAAGAAAGAGATAAACTTCTCAACTACATCAGCGAAGAAGATATTCCGGGAGTAATTTTTCTTTCCGGGGATATACACCGAACTGAACTATTGAAGATGGAAAGGGAAGGGAAATATCCGTTGTACGAATTTACAGTTTCTCCTCTAACTTCCGGCGTTTCGAATTGGAAAGAAAAGGATACAACACATATTGTACCGGGAACATTGACATATGCGAAAAATTTTGGAGTATTTGAAGTTAGCGGTGAACGGAAAAATCGTATATTAACTTTTTCCGATTTCGATAGTAACGGAAAATTGTTGTGGAAATACACAATCAAAGAAAATGAATTAAAATAATGCATAAGAAATATTTGCATATTTTCAACGTTGGAAAAATGATTAGCCATGACTATTTTTTGCCCTAAAATATTTTTAACTAAGATTTATCGAGATGATTGAGAAAAATATTATAAACGAAAAACCAACTTGTAATTGCGGTATTTTTGGTATCACCGGAAATGAAAAATCCGCATATCATACATATTTCGGATTGACAGCACTTCAGCATCGCGGTCAAGAGGCTGCCGGAATAGTTACACGGCAAGTTAACGGAGATTCCAGAGTTAGATTCGGGTCAGAAAAGGGTTTCGGATTGGTAGCAGACGTTTTTAATGATGACAAACTTTTCACTACCTCTTTGTCCGGCACAACCTCCATCGGACACAATCGTTATTCCACCACCGGGAAAAGTGATACGATTAAGAATATTCAACCCTTTTTTGTCAATTACAGATTTGGAAATTTGGCGGTTGCTCATAACGGTAATCTAACGAATGCCAAACAAATTAGAGAAGAATTAATACATGAAGGTGCTTTATTTCAAACATCTTCCGATACCGAAGTAATTCTGCATCTCATTGCCAGATGTCAATTGGATAATCAAATAGATCAAATAAAATATGCTCTTAATAAGATTGAGGGAGCATATTCTCTGCTGATATTGACAGACAATTACTTGATTGGAGCACGCGACCCCAACGGATACAGACCCTTATGTTTAGGAACAATAGGAGATAGTTTCGTAATTACCAGTGAAACTTGCGCTCTGGATATTAATAAAGGTTCTTATATAAGAGACATTAACCCGGGAGAAATGTTAATAATTCCGGTCGATTCGAAAAATGAAAATGAGATAAAATCAATTCAATTCAGTGAACGAAAAGTAGACGTTAAACATTGCATATTCGAATACATCTATTTCAGTCGTCCGGATAGTCAAATTTTTGGATCAAATGTAGATAAAATCAGACGCAAATTGGGTAAAAAATTAGCGGAGCATCATGCAGTTCATACCGACTCGGATGATGAAAAAGTTATCGTAATCTCTGTTCCGGATAGTTCAAATACTGCCGCAATCGGATATCAACAAGCTCTGGCCAAAGAAGGAATAAAATCCAAACTTGAAATTGGTTTAATAAGAAGTCACTATATCGGTAGGACATTTATTTTGCCGGGGCAGATAAAAAGGGAATTAGGTGTAAGAATTAAGTTTAATACCGTAAAAGGAGTACTGGAAGGTAAAAAGATTGTTCTGATAGATGATTCAATTGTCCGTGGCACTACAATGCGCCAATTGATTTCTCTAATTAGAGAAGCTAATCCGAAAGAAATCCATGTAAGAATTTCTTCTCCACCTATATTTAATCCATGCTATTACGGAATGGATTTTCCCTCGAAAGATGAGCTTATTGCAAATAAATTCGACGG
>CAZULK010000219.1:0-3605 GCA_964621225.1 uncultured Melioribacteraceae bacterium
ATAATAGACTAGTCGTTATAGAGTGGGATGATGAACATTATGTTTCACCAATACTTACATCCCACATTTCAGGAAGCACAACTTTAAGTGCAGGGAAAATATATGTTACAAATTCATTAGGAGAAATACAGATAGGATAAAGATGAATAAAAAATATATTTATATAACGCTAATATTATTTATAGTTATATTTTCGCTGCAAAACAGCGGCATGGTATCAATTAATATTCTCTTTTGGGAAATACAAATGTCCCGTGTTATACTTATTGTTGTCCTGCTCCTTATAGGTGGTATATTGGGGTACATGTTAAAAAGAAATAACAAAAAGGAGTATTAGATTGTTCTCTTATAATCAAAAGATTAAAAAATTCTGGCGGTTTAATGACGAAAAAATAGGAAAACCACCAGGAAGTTTGATATTTGATGGAATTCAGAAAGTAGCGGAAGTTAAACTTCATTTAATATCATTCGATTCAGATTCATTTGAAGAGAAGGAATTGCCGGAAGCGCATAGCCTTGGGAAAAATTTTAAAACCGGCAAAATAAATTGGATAGACATAACCGGACTGCACGAGTTAGATGTACTAAATGTAATTAAAGAGGAGTTGAAAATACATCCTCTAATTATGGAAGATATATTAAACACAAATCAACGCCCTAAACTGGAGGAAACCCAAAATTATAATTTTATTACCCTTAAAATGATAAGGAAAATCGAGGGGAATGAAGAATTCATATTTGAACACGTCGGTATATTGTGGTCACAAGACAGAGTAATCACTTTTCAGGAAAGCCCGGGAGATGTTTTTAGCTCAATTAGAAATAGAATAAGGGAAGGCAAAGGGAGAATCAGAAAAGAAAATGCAGACTATCTGGTTTTTGCCATAATCGATGCCATAATTGACAATTATTTCTTATATGCAAATTATGTTAGCGATAAAACATACAAACTTGAAGAAGAATTGCTTGATAAAACCAACCCGGATTTTGTTAACAGAATTCATTTGCTTAAAAGGGAAATAATTCATTCCAGAAGTGTGATTTTTCCTTTGTGGGAAGTTCTTTCAGAGTTTAGGAAAATTTTGGAAGAAGAGGAACTCAATTTTATTATTGTTTATATTAAAGATGCACAGGATCATCTTACTCAAGTATTGGAGGCGCTGGATTCCAATAGGGAAGTCGCAAACTCTATTCTTGATGCCTTTTATTCCGATGCCAATAACAACATGAATCAAATCATGCGTGTATTAACCATTGTAGCTACTATATTTATGCCCCTCACTTTTATAGCGGGAATTTATGGAATGAATTTCAAATATATGCCGGAACTTGAATATCCTTACGGATATTTTATAGTTCTTTTTATAATGGTGGTTGTCGCAATTTCAATGATGGTCTATTTTAAAATTAAAAAATGGTTATAGGGAAAATATCTATGAGAAAAGTTTTAACAGTTGATGAATATATAGAACAAAACCATTGGTCTGAATCATTGAGTGAACTAAGAAAAATAGTACTCTCCACGGGTTTGGAAGAAACCGTAAAATGGGGCGCTCCGGTTTACGTTCATAAAAAGAAAAACATTGTAGGCATAGGAGGCTTCAAAGAGTTTGTATCAATTTGGTTTTTCAACGGAGTGTTTCTTAAGGATTCAAAAAAGAAATTAATTAACGCACAGGAAGGAACAACCAAAGCCTTGCGGCAATGGCGATTTACAAATTTGAAGGATATTCAGAAAGATTCAAAGTTAATTAAGGAATATATTTTTGAAGCCATCGAAGTTGAAAACAAAGGATTGGGAATTACACCCGAAAAGAATAAATCCTTTTCCCTTCCAAAGGAATTGAGCGATGCGATAAAGAAAGATAAAAATCTTAAAAAAGCATTTGAATCGTTAAGCAAAGCAAAACAAAGGGAATATGCCGAACATATCGGCTCTGCAAAAAAAGAAGAAACCAGAATTAAACGGTTGGAAAAAGCACTTCCCTTAATCTTGAGCGGAGTCGGTTTAAACGATAAATATAAAAAGTAGAAAGGGAAAAATGAAATACAGATGTGAGTTGAAGATTAATCTCCCACGCGAAAGAGTTGTTGAATTATTCGACAGTACGGAAAACCTAAAAAAATGGCAGCCGGGGTTAATTAGTTTTGAGCATATTGAAGGAACTCCGGGAGAAGTAGGAGCAAAATCGAAGCTAAAATATAAAATGGGAAAAAAGGAAGTTGAAATGATTGAAACAATCACTTCCAAGAATTTACCGGATGAATTCTCGGGCACATACGAAGCAAAAGGAGTTTTCAACATTGTAAAAAACTATTTTGAGCCGGTTGGGGAAGACAAAACAAAATATATTACCGAACAAGAATTTCAATTGTCGGGATTTATGAAAATCATCGGATTCCTAATGCCCGGGGCCTTTAAGAAAGAAACCATGAAATATATGAAGCTATTCAAAGAGTTCTGCGAAAACGAAGGGACGGCTAATGGCTGAATTGAAAACCAAAGTTAACGATGCGAACGTAATTGAATTTTTAAACTCAATTGAAAATGAAAAAAGAAAAGCAGACTCGTTCAAAGTGCTGGAGTTAATGAAAAGTATTACTAAAGAAGAACCCGAAATGTGGGGTGATTCGATAGTCGGCTTCGGAAGGTATAAATACAAATACGCAAGCGGCAGAGAAGGCGAATGGTTCCTCTGTGGCTTTTCGCCCCGCAAGCAAAGTTTAACACTTTACATAATGAGCGGATTCTCCAAGTTCGAAAACATTCTTTCCAAATTGGGAAAACACAAAACAGGCAAAGGATGTTTATACATCAATAAACTTGAAGATGTTGATAAGAAAGTTTTGAAAGAATTAATTTCTTCTTCCGTTAAATACCTTAAGTCATTGAAGAACTGATTTTATTCTATCAAAAGCTTAATTCTGTGTCCTTCGTTGTTTCTTACATTGAATACAAAACCGTCTTCGAACAGAAGGTATTGCCCTTTTATTCCTTTTAATGTGTGAACAAATTCCGGCACCTTCGCCAAAGTCATACTCTTTACCTTGGTTGGGTATTCGATAACCGGATAGTTTAGTTGGGTTATTGAATTATGCCCTTCTAAAAAGAATTCGGCAGCTTCTTCCGGAATGAAGTCTTTTACTTTTTCTTTAATCTCCAAGAGGTTCTCCTCACCTACTTCGTTTTTCAACATTTTTCTCCAATTGGTTTTATCGGAGAGATGTTGTTTTAATGCCACTTCGGTAATTCCCGCAAGGTATCTATTGGGAGCTTCCAGTATTTCAATTGCTGCGGATGCCCCTTGATCAATCCATCTTGTGGGCACTTGAGTTTTTCTTGTTACTCCGACCTTTACATTGCTCGATAGAGCCAAGTAAACAATGTGCGGTTGCAGTTGGACTTCTTTTTCGTATTCGAGATCTCTATCTTCTATTCCCAAGTGTGCTTTGGATAATTCGGGATGCATTATCCAATCCCCGACTTCGGGTGAGTTAAAAAAGCATTCGTAACAAAACCCTTGGCGGAATATTTTTTTTGGTTTGCCGCAAGAGAGGCATTCGTAGCCTGTAAACTTGACCGAAAGTTGATGCCCGAGAAATTC
>CAZULK010000220.1:0-3571 GCA_964621225.1 uncultured Melioribacteraceae bacterium
AAACCGCAATTGAATAATAAATTGTGGCGTCGTCGGGATCTAATTCCAATGCGGATTCGAAACTTGAGAGAGCTTCTTCGTAGTCGTGTAGATGAAAGCAAATATTACCATAAGCCATTAAAAATTGTTTATTATCTTGGTACTTATATTTATTTTCCTTCAGCAAGCTTTTGGCTTTATCCAACTTGCCTAATTTGATTAGTTTTACTGCATCGGCTATCTCCGGGATCAATTCCGGATGTTCAATCTCACCGAGGGAACTTTCGTTTCCACTATTCGAAAAGAAATTATCGCTGGTTTTCAACAAATATTTTTCGGCATTTTCCAAATCACCTTTTTCTTGGTAGATATAAGCAATATTGTTGTAAGCATCATCCAAATGGGGATTTATCTCTACCGCTTTTAGATATGATTCGAGTGCTTCATCCTGTCTCTCAAGTTTTTGCTGGCAAAGTGCCATATTGAAATATGCTTCCGGATGATTGGGCGCTTTGGATATTGTGTTTTGATAATATTTTATAGCTTCTTCGTATTTCCCCAATTGCGATTTAACCACTGCAAGAAAGTAATTCGAATTAAAATCTTCTGCTTCGTTCACAATTTCTGTCAATAAATCTTCTGCAATGTTTAAGTCACCACTGTGGAATGCGTTTAAAGCTTCGTTATATCTTTCCTCAATACTTCTCAAAACCATAATATCCTCAATTCAGTATTATTTTTATTTGTTCATTAATTTTTTGTAATCCCGAAATCACTTCGGCATCATTGGAAAAGTTATCTTCCAAAAATTTGAGAGGGAGTTCCAATTTGTGAAAATCTGATTTTTCGATGTAATAGGAAATCAAATAAAAAGCGGGTGCCGGATTATCGGAGAAATCAGCAAAGCGATGCTCCAGTAAATCTATCGCTTCTTCTTGATTTCCTTTTGCGAATAATGTGTCGCTGTATTGAATTAAAAGATTGGGATTATTCTCAAATCTTTTATATAAAAATTCCAGAACACTTTGTTTAATCTCTGTATGAATATAATTTCTTAAGAGCACCAATATTACATCAACTTCGTTGTCCTTTGTATCATTTATTATATGTGCAATATCATCACCACTAAGTCTTTCCTGGATTCTGATTTTTTCAATTATATCCAATACAGGGGATGGGCTCACTTTTTTAAGTAATGAAGAAAAATGATTCAAATATCTTGGATCTTGCACATATGCAGAAAGGTGTAACCCGTGAAATAGAATTTCCAAAGGATCGAGCTTAACATTTATTAATTTATCATTATTAATATTGTAAATGGAATTGAATTCATAGCAACTTGCAGCATACATTAAGGCTTTATCGAAATTCCTTTCGGCTGCGTAAATTTTAGAGGCTAATAAATATGATGAGGGAACAGAGGGATCAATCTCGAATAGTCTATCTAAAAAAGCTTTAGCGCTCACCAAGTCGCCTCTTTGTAAATAATAGTTAACCAAGAATTCGGTTGAAATGTATCTGTATTCCTTTGGGATTTCTGGGTAATTAAGTGCACGGATAAAATAATGATATGCTTCTTCTTTATTCCCGAGTAGAGAATGTGTTAAGCCTAATTGGTATGCAACATAATAATTAGGTGATGCTTCGAATTCGGAATTTAATATTGCTAAATTTCTTTCCGCTTTCCTTTTGAGGACAGAGAATTCTTCTGCATACCCGTGATGAATGATTTCGATATTTGATGTTTCAACCGGAATATTCAATTCAATCAACGAAGGTTCAATTTGTTCGTGTACCTTTCCGGTAAATTTTATCCCTTCTTTGTTTGGAAAGAATCTACAGTACCTTCCTGTATATTCCCGTTCGTTTTCTAATGTCAGGTTACGGAGTATGCAAGAATATGCTTTTGAAGATTCTTGGTCAAGTATTTTGCTGATGACCGGAATTGATTCTGCAGAGAGAGTTTCATCGGCGTCGAGGTAAAGAATGAATTTTCCGCTGCATTTCGAAATCCCGAAATTTCGTGCAGCGGAAAAATCCTCAACCCATGGAAAATTATAAACTCTTGCTCCGCAAGATTCGGCGAGTTCAATGGTTTTATCATTGCTGCCAGTATCTACAATTACAATTTCATCAACTATTTCTTTAACAGAATCTAAACATCTAACGATATTCTTCTCTTCGTCCCTAACTATCATTGAAAGGGATAATCTAATTTCTTTCATTTTATTTAGCGGCAGCCATTTCCACCGTTTCGGCTGTTTCGGTTTCTGTTTTGGTTAATAATGAATTATCATCCGCCGGTAAACCCATTTCGGTATTCAGTTTTGATAAACGTGTTCTGGCGAAATGATTTTTCTCATTGTTCACAACAGCCCATTCGAACATTGTTTTGGCTTCGGAGTCCCTACCTAACAGATAGAATATCTCTCCTAATCCTGCGCAAGCTTGCGAAGAGGAGGGATTAATACTCAAAGCTTTCTCGAATGATTTACGGGCTTCTTCAACTCTATCCAATGCCAAAAGGTTAAATCCTCTGAAATTTTCCAAAGAAGCAATTCTGGTACTGCTGTTGAATTTATCTTTTCTCGTTTTAAGAACCTTTTCGGCAGCATTCAGAGTTTTTAACGAATCTTCGTATTTCTTTTCGTTGAAGAGTTTGTAGGCTTCTTTTAGAGTATCGAAAAATTGATTGTTTTTTACCTCGAAAAAAGAAGCTTCAGTGTTCAGCGTGTTGTGGTCTTCCGGCAAATTCAACGCTTTGTTTACTTTTTTGAGTCCGGCGATGGCAAATTGATTCATAGTGTTATTTTCAATTGCCCATTCGAACATTATTTTGGACTCGTAATCCATTCCTTGCAAATAGAAGATTTCGGCTAAACCGGCGCATGCTTGCGAAGAATTCGGATTAATACTCAGAGCCTTTTCAAAGCATTCTTGTGCTTTTTCTGTTTGTCCCAGACTCAGGTAATTGAAGCCCTTGAAATTTTCCACACTAGCTCTAGTGTCGGAACGTCTGTCTTCGGGGACAGTATCGTGTTCCGTTACGGAACCCAATATGTTTTGTGCCTCTTGCAACTTCTCCAAAGAAGCTTTGAATTCCTTTTTATTAAAAAGGTCATAAGCTTCGTCGAGCAGAGTTGATAATTTATCCATAGTGCTAATCCTTATGTTTAATTATAAATAGCTGTGCTATACTATTCCAACTAGTGTGCCAAAATGGAAATATTTAATTTTCGCTTTATTTTGAGGGTAATGAGGCATTTTATAGTTAAAGGTTAGATATTTTATGTACATTATTAGCCAATTGATAAATATATGCACAATAAGCAAATACTTTCGAATTGATATTCTAATATGAATTTCATGGAGGGAATTATTGTACAAATCTAATCAGGTTTTGAATTTCGGTATCCGGAAGGTTTTTACCATTGAAAACCAAAAAATTTTGATTGGCGGATACTGTTTCCGTTATGGAAAATTTGGTTTCAAAATCTTGTATGCCAAAATTCGGCGAGGTGATAATCCCGATTTGATTATAATTATCAAATTTAACCTCATCAACGTGAACAGCTCCAATTCCTTCTTTTTC
>CAZULK010000221.1:0-532 GCA_964621225.1 uncultured Melioribacteraceae bacterium
GATTGTAAGATGGGAAAGAAGAGAACTTCATAATCGATTTGTGCTCACAAATTTAGGGGGTTTTACATTTGGTATAGGACTGGACGACGACGAATCGTCCGACTCTCAATATGATGATGTAACTCCCTTAAATGTAAAAGCTTGCCTGACAAAATCACTTCGGAGTAAAACCAATGTATCTTTTATGCGCTATTACAAAGCTGATGAAAATCTTTATAGCGTAATTGATATTGAATTATAGCTTTCCATTTCCACAACATTGCCAAAATTTAACCGAGGGTTTTTGATATTATATTTGCATCAGATAATTTAACGGAGGATGCAAAATGAAAAATGATATCAGAACAATCGAATGCCCCAAGTGCGGAAACAAAATCGAATTAACAGAAGCTTTGGCCGGAAGGCTGGAAGCAGATCTCAGCAAGAAAATAAAGAAGCAGTATGAGCTTGAGTTCGAACAAAAGGTTAACGAATTAAAATTACGAGAAGAGGAATTAAATTCTGAAATTGAAAACAGACTCAAGGCCGAGAG
>CAZULK010000221.1:542-3559 GCA_964621225.1 uncultured Melioribacteraceae bacterium
GGCAAAATTAGCTGCAGAATTAAAATCGAAAATTGAATATGAAAACCATGTAGAAATTGAGGCGTTGAAAAATGAACTGAAAGAGAAGCAAGATAAGCTTAACGAATCCCGCAAATACGAATTGGAACTCAGGAAAGAAAAAGAAAAATTGGAGGAGGAAAAAGCTCAATTCGAATTGAAATTAAAAAGGGAATTAGACGCTGCTAAATCTGAATTATTGCGCAAGGCAAAAGAAGATGCAGAAGAAGAGTATAAATTACAATTACGCGAACGTGAAGAGAGAATGAATTCAATGAAGCAGCAAATTGAGGAATTGAAGAGAAAAGCGGAACAAGGTTCGCAGCAACTTCAGGGCGAAGTGCAGGAATTGGAGCTGGAAGAATTTCTCAAAAATAATTTTCCCCTTGATGAAATAATTCCGGTGGGCAAAGGACAGAGAGGCGGAGATGTTATTCAGAAAGTACGTAACGAGTTTGGAGCCGAATGCGGTATTATTTTGTGGGAATCGAAAAGAACTAAAAACTTTTCTAATCAATGGATTCCGAAATTAAAAGAAAACCAAAGAGATATTAAAGCCAATGTATCGGTAATATTGTCCCAAGTACTTCCTGAAAACATAAATAATTTTGGGTTAGAAGATGGTGTTTGGATCTGTAACTTTAAATCAACTTTAGGACTTGCCACAGCCTTGAGAGAACAGATTATGAGTATCTACAAATTGCGTCAATCGGAAGTTGGGAAAAATCAAAAGATGGAAGCATTATATTCTTATTTAACCAGTCATGAATTTGCCCAACGGATTGAAACTATAATTGAAGCATTTGATAAATTAAGAGCCCAAATACAAGCAGAAAGAAAGGCTTTTGAAAAGCAATGGGCTGCCAGAGAAAAGATGTTGGATGAAGTGCTTAGGAGTACACAGGGTATGCATGGAGATCTTAAGGGATTAATAGGAGCTTCCATGCCGGAATTGCCGGAAGCCGACTTTTTAACTTTGGGTGAAGGCGATTAAATGAAAATTAATTTGAAAATCTATCGAGTCTTTTACTCTTAAATAACAGAAGGAGAAAAAAGAAAAAGTATGAGTAGCGATAGACCAATATATAGCAACAGCAGAAACGGAAATGGAAACTTTGCGGTAAATAAAGTGAAAGGTTCATTTACTGAAAAGAATTTATTTACCCGGACAAATAAGAATTTTGAAATTCTTGGCTTTCAAAAAGCATCGGAGTTCATGGGGGATTTATCGATGTATCAATTATCGTTAAACAAAATTATCGAAGAAGCAAAAGATAATGCAAAAAAAGATTCTCTGACCAATGAAAAAAAGAAACAACCCCTAAGGAACAAATTGAATACGCAAATTTCAGAAAAGGAATTACAAGAGCTAAATCTCGCTGAATTAGAGGGGGAAAAGATCCCGGCGACAAAAGAAGAAATAAAACAGCTCAATGATAATATTCAAAAAATAAAGAACAATCAAATAGATGTTAAACATTCAAATCATTTGGAATTCAGCAAACCCAGATTTTATTTTGAAGTATTTGGCCTTGTTTTCCTGACAATTTTTCTTTACATGTTCTATATGAATGTGATATATTCTGCTTTTCTGAAGAATGTAGGCGCAAGTTTGGAGAGCATGAATAATTCTTCAAATTTAACCATTCTATTCAATACAATTTTCGATGCCGGAACATTTGCTGCAATAACCAAAAATTTATTTACTTTCATTTTTATCTCTGTCTCTCCGGCGGTTCCACTTGCATTTGGGCTAACCGTTATCAATTCGTTCAAATTGAGGAAATTCTGGAAGGCATTTTCATTAATTGCCGTAATCTTTATCTTCGATGCTTTGCTGGCTTATGTAATTGTCGAGAAAATTTACGAGGCCAAGTATTTGATTGGTTTAGTTGAAAATCCTTGGCATTTTTCCTCCATATTCGGTTTGCCAGAATTTTACTTAACTCTAATATCCGGCTTTGGAGTCTATCTTCTTTGGGGACTATTTTTGGAGATTGTATTGGGTGAATGGGAAAGGATGCAACCCTCTAAATTCGCAATTAGAGAAAATATGAAGAAAATAAATGGGCTTGAAGAAAAACTGGAATCATCTAAAAATGAAGCATCCGCAATTCGAAAGAAAATATTTGAGTTGGATAAAAACATATCTGATTTAAGATATGAAATAGATAATTACTTCTATATAGAGCTTTCAACCTTAAAACAAGATATATATGCATTCACTCAAGGCTGGGCAAAATTTATTAGCGGTGCTTTTGAAGAGCCCGAAGCAAAATTAAGGGAGCTAAGTCAAATAACTGAAGAAATTATTCAAACACTTGGAGAACCATCAGAATGAGGCGGAGGTTGATTTACATATTTGTTACCACATTGGTTTTATGTGGAATTTCATTAGCTCAAAAAAGGGGAGTTTATTACAACATTATTATAGTTTCCGACCTTTCCGATAGGAATTTGACTGATAAAGAAAATCTGCCTAAATATCCGGCTGATTATGATTTAAAGGTTATCGAGGAACTTTTGAGAGAATTTAAACATAATGTAAAAAGAAACCTTTACGTTAATTCCCGAGACAAAATCTGTTTCATTCCATTGCCTGAAGAGGGATTGGAAGCTTACGGATCAGGTAAGGAATTCGGAGTCAATCTTTCTACTGTAGACATTCGTCAACGGCGTACAAAACTGAACTCAATGATCAAAGAATTTTATTCATCAATTAGGAGTGTTTATAAAGAGGGGTTATCAAGAAAAACCATTGGAGCAGATATCTGGTCATTCTTCAAATATGATTTAGATCGTTTCATCGAGCACGATACTAATTATAGAAATATTGTAGTATTATTAACTGACGGATATATGTATTTCGATGAAGAATATAAAGCTAATCGATCAGTTAGTAATAAGGGAACGACAGTAATGAACGTAGCACAAATGAGAAATAAAAAGAAAATTAAAAATGATCAGGAGATTTTATCGATAAAAAAACAATATCCCTC
>CAZULK010000222.1:0-3535 GCA_964621225.1 uncultured Melioribacteraceae bacterium
TTCTCACTTCGGCAAATCTTTAACAAACCACTTGGTGAATCCTTTAACTGTCTTATCGACAAAATCTTCATCCTTCATTGAGGATTTCTTTTCGAAATTTTCGTATCCGCAGCTTACAAAATAAGTGGCTTTATCGAAAAAGCTGGTTACCTTGTGATAAAATTCCAATGCCTGTTGTAAATCCAATGTTCCGTTAATTATTCCCTGGTTTACAACAAACCGCCACAGAACCACTCTCGATAAAATAAGGGCATAAATCACTTCGCTTAATTTCAGTCCTTCGGCTGCACGGTCTTTACCCAACTTCATATAGTGAGCTGCCAAACCTTTGAAAGTAGGGTCTTCTTCCAAAAGTAATCTTCCCAAACGAATGTAAACATCATAAACTTTGTCGTGCAAATTTTCATCGGTAAATTGACGGTAACCTTTGGTAGCGGGGTTTTTCTTTACTTCGTCTATCCAAAGACGAGTAAGTTCTTCGGCGTGATCTTCTACAAGGGTAATAAACTTTCTGTAAAGCATTTTTTCCTCCCTTGATTATATTTTCTAAGCCGGATAAGTAGTAATTCAAATGTATTTAGTTAAACACCAAAAAACGGAGAATGTTCTGGAAATTAATTAATCTATCTTAACGGTATCAATTAAGGTTGCGGCTTGTGGTTTAAGATTATCCTCAACATTATAGATAATTATATAATTCCCCTTCCCGAAAGTGGAATCGAATTCAACCTGCAATTCCACCGCTAAATCCATTGCTTCTTCCTCACCTTCGTTGTCTAACAATCCGCTGTCGGCGTTTTTCAACGTATCTCCGGAAGGAGTAATTATATCAACAGAATAACTTAGCTTAGCGGTATATTTGTCATTTTCTTCAACTTGTTTGAATCCCTTTACACGAACGGAGCCGTTAAGTTCGTATCCGCTGTCCAATTGGAATGCAAAACCTTCCGGATTGTATAATTCCAGTTTCTCTTCCTTGGAACAGGAAAGGAAAATTAGAACAGGTAATATGAGGAATAATTTTTTCACGGGATCAAAATTTAATTTTAAAATCTTCCCCCTCCCAAAATTGAAGGGGGAAGAAAGATAATAAATTTTTAATTATTCTTCTTGAAATCTTTCATGAATTCAACAAGGTCTTCCACACCTTTTGTGGGGAAAGCATTATAAATTGATGCTCTCAATCCACCCACGGAACGGTGTCCCTTCAATCCGCTGAAGCCCTTTTCCGCAGCTTCGGCAATGAATTTCTTTTCCAATTCTTCGGTCGGCATTCTAAATGTCACATTCATCAATGAGCGGTCTTCTTTATTTTTTACCGTTCCCACATAATAACCGTCACTCTCGTCAATGTAATTATAAAGTATGCCGGCTTTGTTTTTGTTTATTTCATACATTTTATCCAATCCGCCGAGATTCAAGAGCCATTTGTAAACCAATCCGATTATATAAACCGAATATGATGGCGGTGTGTTGTAAAGTGAATCTTTACCTGCGTGGATTGAATAGTTCAAGTAAGTGTGTAAATCGTCGGAAGATCTTTCGAGCATATCTTTTCTTACAATCACCAGTGTGCATCCGGATGGTCCCATATTCTTTTGTGCACCGGCATAAATCAACGCATATTTATTTACGTCAATTTTTCTGTGAAGAATATCCGACGAAGCATCGCAAACCAAGGGTACGTTTCCTACTTCCGGTTCGGATTTAAATTGTGTGCCGAAAATAGTGTTGTTCGACGTAAAGTGAACGTAAGATGCTTCCGGATCGAGAGTCAATTCATCTTGTTTCGGCAAACGTGTAAAGTTTTCTTCTTCCGTAGTAGCTGCAATGTTAACGGTTCCAACTCTTTTTGCTTCTTTAACTGCTTTTTTAGACCAGGCGCCGGTTACAATATAATCTGCTTTGTTTGCCGGTGGCATCAAGTTCAACGGTACCATCGAAAATTGAAGTGTTGCACCGCCCTGTAAAAAGAGAACTGCGTAATCATCACTAATATCGAGTAATTTTCTCAAATCGGCTTCGGCATTTTTGATAATATCGTCGAATGTTTTGGACCGGTGACTCATTTCCATTACGGACATACCGGAGCCTTTATAATTCAACATTTCCTCTTGTGCTTGTTTAAGTACTTCTTCCGGTAAAACTGCCGGACCGGCACTAAAATTATAGACTCTCTTTTCCATTTTCTTCTTCCTTCCTTTAATTCATTAAATAGTATGAACTAATAATCCGTCGCGCAATTTCGGTTCGAACCAAGTTGACTTGGGAGGCATAACCTCTCCGGCATCGGAGATATTCATTAAATCTTGAACCGAAACGGGATACATCGAGAAAGCAACCTTAGCTTTTCCCGAATTTACCAATTTTTCCAGTTCTTCAGTTCCCCTTATTCCTCCTATGAAATCTATATTTGTATCTGTGCGGGGATCTTCAATACCGAGAACCGGATTCAAAAGATAATTTTGCAAAATGCTTACATCCAAATTATTCCCAACGCTGTCGGGATCTTCTTTCACGTTTTCATTCGGTTTCATTAAATACCATTTACCGCCGAAATACATGCACATAGTCCTTCTTTCCGGTGGATTTGGATTGTCGGTTTCAGTCAATTCGAAATTTTCTTTTACTTTTTCGAAAAATTCTTCGTCACTTAAGCCGTTTAGTTTGAACACGACTCTGTTATAAGGCATAATGTAAAGTTGTTCTCCCGGGAAAAGCACCGCCATAAAGTAATTGTATTCTTCGTCGCCGGTATGATCGGCGTGGGATTCTTTCATCACTTTTTGAGCGCGAGCCGCACTTGCTGCCCTGTGATGCCCGTCGGCAATGTAAAGATTTTGAGCTTTACCGATCTCGAAAATGATAATATCGTTGTAATCTTCGGGCACTTCCCAAACGGTATGTTTAATTCCGTCGTCAGCAGTAAAATCGTAAAGGGGTTCGTTTTCCATTGTTTTATCAACAACTTGGTTTACTTCGTCAATCCCTTTATAGGTTAAAAATACCGCGCCGGTTTGGGCTTTGGTTGTAATTATATGATTTGTTCTGTCGTCTTCTTTTACTTTTCTGGTTTTTTCGTGTTTAAGAATTACATTGTTGTCGTAATCGTCAACGGAAAATGTAGCTGCAATTCCGGCTTGTTCCTGTTCCCCCATCACAAGTTTATATACATAAAATTTAGGGGTATCGTCTTGAACAAGGGGAGCTTCTTTTTTTAGTCTTTCCAAATTTTCCGCTGCTTTTTGGTAAACTGATTTATCGTAAGCATCCACATCGTTGGGTAATTCTATTTCGCTTCTGGTAACTCTTAAAAAATTGATTGGGTTGTCCTTAGCCAATTCTGCGGCTTCTTCCCTGTTCACAACATCGTATGGAACAGAGGCAACTAAATGAGCTACTTCTTTCGCGGGTCTTAATGCTTTGAAGGGTCTAATCACTGCCATCTTAAGTCATCTCCATTTTTATCATAGAATTGCTAATTTTTAATTAGTTGCATCCGTAAAAATATTTGTTTTGCGGGCAATTCCAAAAC
>CAZULK010000223.1:0-1841 GCA_964621225.1 uncultured Melioribacteraceae bacterium
AACAGATTTATTTGGCATTCCGTTTGAATAGATAAATATAAAAAACGGAGTAAGCCATGAAAAAGATCGCATTAACATTTATAGCATTGAGTTTTATGTTTTTGGCGGGTTGCGAATCGGAACATTATTATTATGATACCACTCCGCCATCTCCTCCAACGGATATAAAAACTTTTACCGGAGACAACAGGATAGATATTTCCTGGAGGCATTCGCCTGAAAGAGACCTTGCCGGTTACAATATTTTTGTGAGTGACGCTTACGATGGAGAATATGTACTGATCGGAAATACTGCGGATAACTATTTTGTGGATCTGGGGGCAGTTAACGGAGAGACATATTATTATGCAATTTCAGCATATGATATTAATGGAAACGAGAGTGATCTTTCCTACGACGTTGTTTACGACACTCCGCGTCCGGAAGGATTCAACCAGACAATATTTGAATATAACCAATTCCCTGACAATGCAGGATATTCATTCAGAAATTATCTGGTAGTTCCCTACAATGACGACAGATGCGATCTCTTTTTTGAAAAATATAATGGTAAGTATTACCTGGATGTATGGAGTGATTCCGATATTCAAGATATGGGACCTACTACTGATATTTATGACATTTCCGAGGCTCCGTTGACCGGTTGGGTGCCTCTGGTAGAAGGAGAGAATGTAAAATATGCGGAAGCCGTAGAAGGACATACATATGTGATTTGGACTTGGAATAACCACTTTGCAAAAGTAAGAATTAAGTTGATTACCTCTGAAAGAATAGTTTTCGATTGGGCATATCAAGTTGCGGAAGGAAATCCGGAGTTGAAGAGCGGAAAAACATTATTACAAAGAAATATTCAAGATCACGTTAAAAGAAAATAATTTATTAACCGGATATTAAAAAGCATGCCTTCGGGTATGCTTTTTTTTTATCATTTCTTTATTTTGGTATTATCATAATTAAATTTAAGATGAAAATTATTATAAAAATATATGTTATTTCAATTCTGTTGATGGCATCTTTTGCTTATCCGCAGAACAAGCCGGAGCAGGTAATTCAATCCATTCAAAATGGGATTAACGCAGGCGACGTTTCCCAATTCACAAAGCTATTGAAGCAGAAAATTTATGTGAGCCTTTTGAATGGTCATTCCGATTATTATTCACCCAATCAAGCTCATTACGTTATACAAGATTTTTTTAATTATTATGAACCGATCAAATTCGAGTTCGGAAATCTTAATACAGAAGATAGTTACACATTTGCAACCGGAGAGTTGATTTATTATCACAAAGGGTTGAAAAAAAAATGCAGAGTTTTCGTTGCACTGAAACTAATAGATAAAGAATGGCAGATTTCTCAATTAACGATAAATTAATGCTATCTAAAAAAAAATTACTTAAAATTAATCTCTATTTCTCCTTTCTTCTAGTTGCCTTTGGGCTTGGACTGGGATTCATCATTCCCAAATTAAGTTCAGATTTGGAAGAAAATTGGACGAGTGTAAGTAATTCTATAATTGATGAATATCAATCTAAAATTCAATTCGTAATAAATGAAAAACTGAATTCGTTCAATTCTGTTGTGGAACCATTAATTTCGGAATTAGAGAAGGGGGAGATAAAAAAATCAATTTTACTCTCTGAAAAAAACGACCTTCCCTTTCAGTTATGGGTAAATGATTCATTGATATGTTGGAATGAATTTATCCAACTAAATGAAAAATTTCTGAATAGAGTTAAAAAAGGTGAAGTATACTTCTTTAGTAATGAAGTTAAAGCCTTTTTAGTGCGGGTTGATAAAATATCAATGAACGGTGAAGAGGGAATATTAGTAAGCGAAAAGCT
>CAZULK010000223.1:1851-3509 GCA_964621225.1 uncultured Melioribacteraceae bacterium
TTCGATAATGATATTTATGATCACGTGAGCTTAACCGATGAAATATCCTCCGGATTAAATATTGAATGTAACATATCATTTGATTTAGATGCGATGCCTTCAGTAGATGGATTAATGACATCCATTCCGATTGTTAATTTTTCGGGAGAAAAAATTGGTTTTGCTTATTTACCCCGTCCGTCATTTGATGTTACAAAGAGAGAAGAGAATCAAAGAATTCAAAATATTCAATCCATTATCTTTTTTATTGCCATATTAATTTTTCTAGTGGGATTATTAGTTGAAATCAACAATGCAGCTAAACATTATAAACTAATAGTATCACTACTTGCAATAATTATTTTAAGAGCTGCAGCATTCTTTTTTGATATCGTTAAGATAGTTTTCCCGCACCAATTAAATGATCCTCAATATTTTTCATCCTCGTTTTTATGGGGCATTGCGAAATCTCCGGGTGAGTTAATCCTCACGCTATTAGCTGCGGCATGTATAATTTACTTTATTGTCGGGCTAATTAAAGAACAGAAAATTGAAAACGTATTATCAAAGAAAATTGGAATTCTTCCCGGCGTCATTCTATTTGTTATCTCTCTCTTATTAATAAGAGCGGTAGCAGCAATTGCACGTAGCTTTGTATTCGATTCAACACTGAGGTATTTTAACTTAAAATCACTTTTCCCCTCGTTCCCGATTGTGCTAAATTTAATTCTTCTACTTCTGAGTTCTTTTGCAATTATTTATTTAGCTTTTCATTTTATTTATCCTGTTTCCAAATTAAAGAGGAATAGGATTTTGATTATTTTCTTAACGGGGAGTTTGTTATATTTCATAATAGATACATCCTCGCTAATATCGCCTTATATTCATTTAGCCTTAGTAATTTTGCTCCTCATTACTGCCAAACTCAGCATCGAAATGAAGATAAGTAAATACACAAGATTGATAATTGTATTTCTTATCAGTTCTATATTTTCAATTTTTTATTTGAATAAGTTCAACGACGATCTAATAAAAAATTCGCTAAAAATTTCTGCCGAAGAAGTTGTTAACGCCAAGGAAAATCTATACTATTTTTGGCTCCGTCAAACTTTGAGCGATGAAAATACATTAACAAGGATTAAAGATTATAAAGGTGAAAACTGGGATGCAATTTGTTTGTTGACTTGGAATTATTCGGCGTTTATGAAGGAAGACATTCCATCATGGGTTGCGGTATACGATTCGCTGGGAGAAATTTTAGGAGGGTATGAATATTTAACGTTCGAAAAAATTCCCGTTCAACTAAAAGAAAATTATATGGGGCAGGAAGTAGTTGTTTCAAAATATTTGAACGGAAGGAATAATTACTACGAAGGAACGATTCCGGTATTGTCGAACGGTGAGAAAAAGTATTTATTATTCGGAATTGAATTCGGCGCTTTAACTTATTCAACCAAAACAGAGCCGAAATTTGTATCGCCCAAAAAATATTTCGACAGAATAGAAGTAAGCAATGATGATTATTTTATAGCAAAATTTACAGATGAAGGATTAATTGATAACGTCGGGAATTATAATATCTCCTTTACAGAAGCAAAAAACATTGTTGATAAAATTACTCCGGAAAAATATGGAGAATGGTTTGAACTCAGTTTCGATTCAGAAGAATATTTTATTTA
>CAZULK010000224.1:0-3503 GCA_964621225.1 uncultured Melioribacteraceae bacterium
AGATTAAAGATAAAATTGATCCTCGTAGCGTTTTAATGAAAGTATTTTTCGATGCCAAACATCGTGAACTTGCAGATAATTTATTTGAATATGATGATCCCTCGATTTATGATAAACTTGTTAGAATTGATCCGGCGCATCTAACTTACTATAGACAAAAATTTGAAGGTGAATAAAAAAAATCCCGCATCAAAGCGGGATTTTTGTTTTATATCTTAATTTCATATATCCTGTATTTCTTATATAGGTCTGCCATCATATCTTTAGCAGCTCTATTCATCATTTCATTATCTTCAAGAATCCAACTGGCTTCACCCAAGGTGATACCAATTTTATATGCACGATGAATAATTTCATTATAAAATACAGCATCCAGACCTTTTCTTTGGAATTCAGGAATTATACCGAGGACAATAATTCTTGCCCATTTAATTTTCTTTCTTTGTGTAAACAATTTAAAGATTCCGAATGGGAATAATTTTCCGTTCATCTGCTTCAGAATGAAGTTATAGTCAGGCATTACGAGAGCAAATCCAACTGTTTCACCTTTGATTTCACCAAATAAAACTAACGAAGGTTCAACCAACGGTTTCAACTCTTTAGCCATAACATCTATTTCTTCTTCGGTCATTGGAACGAATCCCCAATTGGGCGCCCAAGCTTTGTTATAAACATATTTCACTCTTTCCAACTCGGACTTAAATTTCTTCATATTAATTTCAGAAATTTTAATTCCGGTACGCTTTGTAGCAATTTCCGCTACTCTGGAAATTTTACTTGCTTTCGATACTTTGTGATAATCTATTGACCAAGCGTAAAGGTCTTTAGCTTTGTAGAATCCGTAATTATCCATTAAATCCATATAATACTTAGGATTGTAAGTCATCATTATTCTAGGAGAATCTTCAAACCCTTCAATTAATAACCCATATTCGTCATTACTTGAAGGATTAGCGGGACCTCTCATTTCAGTGTAGCCTTTTGCTTTTAACCATTCTTTTGCGGTATCGAATAATTTATTCGCAACTTCTTGATCATTTATGCATTCGAAGAAGCCGAAAAATCCAACTTTGTCGTTGTGATATTTATTATGCATTCTGTTTTCAATTGCGGCAATTCTGCCCACAATTTTTCCTTCGCGGTATGCCAGATACATTTCCATATCCGCATTTTTAAAGAATGGGTTCTTGTTTTTATCGATGATTTTCATTTTATCCATCATCAATGGAGGAACCCAGTATGGATCGTCTTTGTAAATTTCCCAAGCAAACTTCAGGAAAGTTTTTCTATCTTTTTTTGTTTGGACAGTTTTAATGATTATTTCACTCATAATACCTCCGGAAAAAAGAAGCGCCTCGTAGAGAGGCGCTTAAAATAATAATTATATGAGTCCTAATTCTGAACCGACTTTTTTGAATGTATCAATGATATAATCGAGATGTTCATCTTCGTGAGTGGACATATAACTCGTTCTCATCATCTGTCTACCCTGAGGAACACCGGGGGATATAAATACATTAACAAAAACTCCGGCGTCATAGAGTTTACGCCACATTTGAAATGCTAAAAGATCGTCACCTACAATTACCGGAACAATAGCTGTACGACCTTCAATAATTGTGAAACCGGCTTCCTTCAAACCATTCCGGACTTTATCTGCGTTCCGGATTAATCTATCTACTCTTTCAGGTTCTTTTTCCAAAATATCCAAAGCCGCCATTGCTGCAGCTACTGAAGAGGGGGTTGGCGAAGCACTAAAAATCAAAGCCGCACCATGATGTTTGATATAATCAATAACTTTCGCTTTACCGGCAACGAAACCACCTAATGAAGCAAAAGTTTTTGAAAATGTTCCCATCTGCAAATCAACATCATCAACCAAATCAAATTCACTAGGTGTCCCTCTTCCGCCTTTGCCAATAACGCCAATTGAATGAGCGTCATCAACGTAAACACCGGCATTATATTCTTTTGCTAATTTAATGAGGGTTGGTAAATCAACAATTTCACCACCGGTGCTAAACACACCATCGGTTACAATTAATTTATTTGCTTCCTTCGGTAATTTATTCAATACTCTTTCGAGATCTTGCATATTGTTGTGTTTATATCTCACTAATTCCGCAGTTGCACCACGAGCCATTAAATTTCCGGCAACTATGGATGCATGATTATCTTTATCGCTAACAATATATTCGCCTCGTTGAACCAATGTAGGAACAACTCCTTGAGCGGTTTGATATCCCGTACTAAAGAGAAGTACAGATTCTTTCCCTAAAAATTTAGCTAATCTCTCTTCAAGCTCAATGTGAAGATCGAGAGTACCCGTTAAATATCTTGAACCGGAGCAACCCGTTCCATATTTTTCAATAGCTTTAATTGCAGCTTCTTTTACGTGCGGGTGATTCGTCAATCCCAGGTAGTTGTTTGATCCGGCCATTATAATTTCCCGGCCTTCAATTTTTACCACCGGTCCTTCATTTGCTTCAATCGCTCTAAAATATGGGTACATGCCGGTCGCTTTAACTTCATCGGCACGTGTGAATTCAAAACACTTAGTGAAAATATCCAAATCGTTCCTCCTAAATCTATAACTTTATGCTAAAATTCATAACTTTGTAATAATCAATTTATGAAAGTTATTACTAAAACTATATAAAATCAAATAATGAGGTTATAAAATGTCTATGCCTATTGCGGTAGTTACGGGAGGTTCAGGTTTCGTAGGAAGCCATTTAGTTGATTATCTTTTAGATAAAAATTTTAAAGTAAGGTGCATAGTAAGGGAATCTTCAAACTTAAGATGGCTTGAAGGTAAAGACGTAGAAATTTATAAATGTGGACTATTTGATAAAGAAGGATTAGAGGAAGTTTTAACCGGGACGGATTATTTATTTCATGTTGCCGGTGTTGTTAAGGCAAAGAAATGGGAAGGGTATTATAGAGGAAATGTAGAAACAACTGAGAATTTATTAGATGTAACCTTAAAAGTAAACCCTGATATAAAAAAAGTAGTTATAGTTAGCAGTCAAACTGCATGCGGGCCATCATTAGACGGAAAACCCTGTACTGAAGAAACAGAGCCTCATCCTATTACAAGATACGGAAAGAGTAAACTTGAACAAGAAAAACTTGCTTCAAAATATATGGATAAGCTTCCCATCTCAATTGTGAGGCCTCCTGCTGTGTATGGAGAAAGGGATACAGAAATTTATTTATTCTTCAAAACATACAAATCGGGATTGATGTCTCTAATTGGATTCGACAATAAATTAGTTAGCATAATCAATGTGCACGATTTGGTAGAAGGTATCTATTTAGCGGGGATAAAAGAAGAAGCAAAAGGTCAAACTTATTTCATAAGTTCCGAGGAATATTATAATTGGCCTAAAATAGGGGAAGTAACTTCAAAAGCTTTTGGGAAAAAAGCCTTAACCATCAGATTGCCTCATTTTTTAGTTTATACAGTCGCCGCAATTGCCCAATTTTTTTCCTACTTCAGC
>CAZULK010000225.1:0-3494 GCA_964621225.1 uncultured Melioribacteraceae bacterium
AATATTTTACAGTGTTAAATAATTTCCAAATAGCAAAGAATTCACCTCTGTTCCCCATTCGGACGGCGGCAAAGTTATTGAATGTCTCGATTCCTACACTTAGGATGTACGAGAATGCCGGGTTAATAATTCCCTCAAAAACCGAGTCTAATCAGCGAATCTACTCCGAAGAGGATTTGGAAAGAATTAAATGTATCAGAAGGGCAATTAAAGAAGAAAAGATAAGCATCAACGGAATTAAAACAATCTTTTCCCTCACTCCTTGCTGGGAAATTACTTCCTGCAAGATGGAGAAAAGAGCAAATTGTCCTGCATATTTAAATCATACTCAGCCTTGTTGGTCGTTGAACAGGGAGAAAAATCATAAATGTAAAGAATGTAAAGTTTATCTAAATATTAAAAACTGTGATGACGTTAAAAAATCAATTCAACAAATATCAGAGAGAAGAAAATGAGTGAAATATCGAGGAGAAGGTTTTTAAAAATTTCGGGTGGCACAATTGCTGCTGCAACGGCTATTAGTTCCTTGAGTCCGGTTGTAAAAGGAGCTGAAAAAGTTGATAAAAAAGTTAGCGGCAATTCCGAAAAGGGAATAAAGGAAATTCCTACTTATTGCAGCATGTGTTTCTGGAAATGCAGTGCTATTGCATATGTGAAGGATGGCGAATTATGGAAAATAGTTGGCAATCCTAAAGACCCTTTGAGTAAAGGACGGTTATGTCCACGCGGAACGGGTGGAGTAGGCGCGCATTACGACCCCGATAGATTAAAAGCGCCTCTTATTCGTAAAGGAAAAAGAGGAGAAGAAAAATGGGTTGAAGTAACCTGGGACGAGGCACTGGAATTCATTGCCAAAAAGATGAAAAAAATTAAAAAAGATTATGGTCCGGAATCAATCGGATTTTTCAGCCACGGAATAGGTGGTGGATTTTTCAAGCATTTACTGAAAGCTTATGGAACCAGAAATATCGCAGCTCCTTCATTCGATCAGTGCTTGGGACCAAGAGACACAGCATTCGAAATTACTTATGGTGATGTTATCGGCGGACCCGAAAGGACGGATATTGAAAATGCAAGTTGTATTGTATTGATGGGCTCCCACTTAGGCGAAAACATGCACAACACCCAGGTGCAAGAGTTCGCTAATGCTATAGAAAAAGGTGCTTCTATTATTGTGGTTGATCCAAGATTATCCACTGCTGCAACTAAAGCCAAATATTACTTACCCATTAAACCGGGTACGGATTTGGCTTTGTTATTAACATGGATGAATGTATTGATTTCCGAAAATCTTTACGATAAAGAATTTATAGATAAATACGCTTTCGGTTTCGATTATTTGAAAGCCGAGGTTAAAAAATATACACCGGAATGGGCTTATCCTATAACCGGAATAAAACCCGAATTGATAAGAGAAACCGCACGGGAAATGGCTCGCCATAGACCCTCGACGCTCTTCCATCCGGGAAGACATTCCGTTTGGTACGGAGACGATACACAAAGAGGCAGGGCTTTGGCTATAATGAGCGCTTTGTTGGGAAGTTGGGGCAAAAAAGGTGGACTCACAAATCAGGATGTGTTCGATATACCTTCGTATCCCTATCCTCCTTATCCAAAACCGAAAAGAGAAAATGCAGATAATCCAAACAGAAAATATCCCTTTGGCGGTGCGGAAGGTTATACAACCGGATTAAGGGAAGCAACTCTCACCGGCAAGCCTTATCCAATTAAAGGTTGGTTTGTTTACGGCACAAATCTGCTTTATTCATTACCAAATATGCAGGAAACAATTGATGCTATGCAGAACCTGGATCTTCTCGTTGTGATTGACGTTGTTCCAAGTGAGATTGCGGGTTATGCCGACGTGGTTCTTCCTGAAGCAATTTATTTGGAAAGATACGATGAATTGTTTGCACCATATTTTAAACAACCTTTTGTTTCAATTCGTCAACCCGTTGTGGATCCGCCTCATGACCAAAAACCAGGATGGTGGATAGCCAAAAAATTGGGTGAGAAATTAGGTCTTCAAAAATATTTCCCATGGAAAAATATTGAAGAATACCTGGATACACGTTTGAAACTTGCTGGACTTTCTTTGGAAGAGTTGAAGAAAGAAGGTGTGATATTGGGCGATAAAATTCCTTTATACGAAGAAGAAGGTTGGGAGTTGGAATTCGAAACGCCTACAGGGAAGATAGAACTTTATTCTACACATCTGGCAGAACTGGGATACGATCCTATTCCCAAGTTCACCAAACACAATGATCCGCCGGCAGGCTATTACAGATTGTTATTCGGAAGAGCTCCGATGCATTCATTTTCCAGAACGCAATCCAATAGAGCGTTAACAAATGTTATGGAAGAAAATGAAGTTTGGATTAACGCAGATGTAGCCAAACGTTGGGGGCTTAAGTCCGGCGATTATGTTAAACTGAAAAACCAGGATGGCGTAATTAGCAACAAAGTTAAGGTTAAAGCAACTGAAAGAATAAGAACCGATTGTGTGTATATGGTGCATGGTTTCGGCCACAACTCCAGAATGCTTAAAGGCGCATATAAAAAAGGAGCATCGGATTCCCAGTTGATAACCAAATATATAGTGGATCCTTTAATGGGAGGAACCGGAATGAACGTAAACTTCGTAACTTTTGAGTTGGAGGCATAAAATGGCAAGATTCGGAATGGTTATAGATACTACGAAATGTGTCGGATGTACAGATTGTGTAATTGCATGTGAAACGGAGAACAATGTTCCCGTCGGTTATGCAAGAGATTGGATAGAACAAATTGCAGTTGGAAAATTCCCCGACACAAAAGTTGAAATATTGTCCGAAAGATGTAACCACTGTTCGGATGCCCCTTGTGTTTCTGCTTGTCCAACCGGTGCAAGCCACTATCACGAATTGGGCGGCATTGTATTGGTAGACCACAACGATTGTATCGGTTGCAAAGCTTGTATTGCTTCTTGTCCTTACGATGCAAGATTCGTTCATCCGGAAGGATATGTAGATAAATGTACATTCTGCGTGCACAGGGTGGAAAAAGGCGAAGATCCGGCTTGCGTTTCCGTTTGTCCTACGCATTGTATGCATTTCGGAGATTTGGAAGATCCGGAAAGCGAAGTGAGCCAATTGCTTAAATCGAGAAAGCATCATGCTCTTAAACCGGAAGCCGGTACTCATCCTAATATTTACTATTTAATTTAAGGTGCGAACTATGGAAATTACGACTACTAGACACAATCATTTAATCGATCCCCATTTGGAAATTTGGGAATGGCAAATTCCGGCTTACCTCTTTTTAGGCGGTTTGGTAGGCGGAATGATGATACTTGCAGGATATTTATACTTGAAAGGAAAACTTTTTGAAGAGAATAGCGTTACACGCGCTGTGCCGTTACTCGGAATAATTCTCCTGAGTTTGGGTATGTTTTTCCTCTTCTTAGATCTTGAATATAAGGTGCATGTTTGGAGATTATATACAACGTTCCAAGT
>CAZULK010000226.1:0-3471 GCA_964621225.1 uncultured Melioribacteraceae bacterium
CATAGGCATCTGTTTTCCTCCTAATTGCTTTGGATACAATTGCGTCCATTGCTTGCGGATTAAACTCTAATTCAACCCCAAATAGAATAGATAATTAGATCATCTCAAAACGAATTAATATCATTTATACTTTAATTTTTATATTTTAGATAATAATTCTTTAAAATTAAGAGAGTGTATGGATTATTTTGCCGGTTTGGATGGTGGTGCAACCAAAACCAAATGTGTGATAACTGACAAAGAGCTAAACATCATTTCCGAATCTGTCGGACCTGCATCCAATTTTCTTATCAGAGGACTCGAGCCGGTGGCAAATGATCTTGTTGAACTACTAAATTCCACAATAGCAAAAGCAAAACTAACCCAGGAAGACATTTCTGCCGTTTGCATCGGAAGCACCGGAGCGGGAAGGAAAAAGAATGCCGTTTCATTAAAAGATGCAATAATTGATGTGGTAAGTAAAAAGGGTTTACCTTTCGAAAATTGTTTGGTGATGAGCGATGCAAGCATTGCACTCGAAGGAGCTTTTTCAGGTAATGCCGGATGCATTCTCATTGCAGGAACGGGTTCTATCTTATTTGGGAAAGATGAAAATGATAATGAGTTCCGTGTAGGCGGCTTCGGACGTACACTGGGCGACGAAGGGAGCGGTTATAGTTTGGGTAAAGCCGGATTAAATGCAGTTGCAAAGTTTTGGGATGGAAGAGGAAAAGAAACGGCAATTGCTAGTCTTCTTTCTCAAAAATTTAACATCAACGATCAAAACAGTTTGATTGATGAAGTTTATAGCAACAATTTTGATATTCCGTCTGTTGCACCGTTGGTAATTGAGGCAGCGGAGAATGGCGATATAAAGGCACAAGAAATTATTGATAAAGAAGTATCGGAATTACTACTTCATATAAAACCGGCATTGGGAAAAATAAAAACAAGACCTCTGAAACTAGCATTGATAGGAAGTTTAATTGATAAAGAAAATTATTATTCACAGAAATTCAGATCAAAATTGAAGGAAAAATTTCCTGAAGTAGAAATAACTTCCCCCAAATACCCTCCGGAAATTGGGGCTGTCTTAAAAGCAATTAAATCGAGCAAATCGGGAATTAGATGAAAAAGAAAGAATATCGCAATCCATGGAGTTGGATTCCCACTCTTTATTATGCCGAAGGAATACCTTATGTTGTGGTAATGACAGTCTCGGTCATTATGTACAAACGATTGGGAATTTCGAACACAGATATAGCATTGTATACAAGTTGGCTCTATTTGCCTTGGGTAATTAAACCATTATGGAGTCCAATTGTTGATATATTTAAGACAAAGAGAAGTTGGATAGTTTTAATGCAATTATTGATTGGAGCAGGACTTGCCGGAGTAGCATTGACAATTCCGGTTCCCAATTTTTTCCAATATACTTTAGCATTTTTCTGGTTAATAGCTTTTAGTTCTGCGACACACGATATTGCTGCAGACGGATTTTATATGCTTGGTTTAGATGAAGGGAAGCAATCGTTCTTTGTAGGAATACGCTCAACATTCTACCGATTTGCCATGATAACCGGACAAGGAATTTTGATAATAGTTGCAGGATATTTTGAAAGCACTACCGGGCTTCCGACAGTTGAAATGAAAATAAATGCTGTTTCCAATTATGAGAATACGATTACCCTATCACCCGATTCGATTTCAAATCTAAAGTTTGAAGAACAACTTAAAATTGTAAAGTTTCCTGAAGAACTGAATTTATCCACTCAGAATATCCCAATTGAAAAAGCCGATTCACTAATTTCCTTTGCCCACCAATGGAATTTGAAGAACGGATTTATTAAAGAAATTCAGATTTCCAAGAATGGCAAACACATTGGCCAGGAAAGTCCCGGCTGGTGGGAAAAATATGTTTCTGGTAAATTAAGAATATTTCTGAAAGATGTATTTGGAGAAAAAAAAGTAATCCCCAAAAGAGAAAATTATGCAGGGAATACGGGTTTAATATATTTCCGGTTGACGGGAAAACCTGAGGAAGAAGTTGTGGTGAACTTTGGCAGCGAAAGCGGTGACCGATCCATAAAATTAGTCGAGGGAAACAGATTTGTTTTCAATCATTCCAATTGGAATATACCTGCTATTGCTGTAATTCAACTGGACAAAAAATTGAAAAAAAATTCTTCGGCAATATTTGCAGCCAGAGCGGGTGATATTCCTCTTGCGTGGACAATAACATTTTTCATATTAACCGGTATGTTTCTTTTGTTTTTTGTTTATCACAAGTTTATTCTTCCCTATCCCAAAAGTGATAAAAGCGCATACACAGGAGATAACTCTTCCGTTATAAAAGAATTTTTTATGACATTCGCTTCTTTTTTCAAAAAGAAAAATATTGGTATTGGGATTACGTTTATTTTATTATACCGTCTCGGGGAATCCCAGTTGGTTAAATTAGCTGCACCGTTTATGCTTGATGCAAGAGAGGTTGGCGGACTAGGTTTAACCACAGGTGAAGTGGGGATTGTTTACGGAACAATCGGTTTGTTATCTCTTACCGTCGGTGGAATTATCGGTGGAATTTTAGCAGCAAAGGACGGATTGAAAAAATGGCTCTGGCCAATGATAATTGCTATTAACGTCCCGAATGCCGTTTATATTTATTTATCTTACGCACAACCCGATTCGTTTTTAATTATTAACTTTTGTGTTGCTCTCGAACAATTCGGCTACGGATTCGGATTTACTGCTTTCATGTTGTATATGATTTACATTTCCGAAGGCGAATTTAAGACCGCCCATTTTGCCATTGCTACCGGTTTTATGGCTTTGGGAATGATGATTCCGGGAATGATAAGCGGATGGTTGCAGGAAATAATTGGTTATCAACACTTTTTTATTTGGGTATTAATAGCCACCCTTCCTGCATTTATAATTACTAAATTTGTTCCAATAGATCCCGAATTTGGAAAGGAGAAAAAGGAATAATATGAAGTCTCTATTCGCAATTACTTTTTTTCTGGCGTTGTTCACATTCATCGAAATTGAAGATGAACCGGTATTTATTGCCGGATTCGAACTGGAAAAAGATGATTACAATTGGATTGAAAACACAATAGAACAAATGTCTCTGTTCGATAAATGCGGACAATTAGTAATTCCTTATGCATATTCTTTCGATGTTGCCGACACTTCGGATGATTATAAAAGATTAATAGAACTCGTTACCGAATATAAAGTCGGCGGTTTTCTATTCCTTTCCGGCACAACAGATAATTTAATTCGTACAACAAATAAATTACAATCCTTGGCTGAAATTCCTTTACTCATTTCAGCGGATTTCGAAAGAGGTCCGGGAATGCGGCTTGAAGACATGGTTGAATTCCCTTCTAATATGGCTTTGGGTGCAGCCGACAATCCCGAATACACTTATCTTGTAGGTAAAGCAACCGCGGAAATTTCCCGTTTGATAGGCGTTCATCAAAACTA
>CAZULK010000227.1:0-3466 GCA_964621225.1 uncultured Melioribacteraceae bacterium
ACATTCCGGGTTATAAATCATACTTTTCCGAAGCTTCGAAAAAGGGTTACAGCGGTACTGCATTATATACAAAGGTAGAACCGGGTTCTGTTTCAACAAAGATTGGAGTAGATGAATTTGATTCAGAAGGAAGATTCCTCATTGCAGAATTCGATCAGTTTATTCTTTTCAATATCTACTTTCCAAACGGTAAAAAAGATGCAATCCGGCTGAAATATAAATTAGATTTTTATGAAGCTTTTTTAGATCATGTAAAGAATTTATTAAACCAAAACAAAAAAATTGTTGTTTGCGGCGACGTGAATACTGCTCACAAAGAAATTGATTTGGCAAGACCAAAGCAGAATATGAAAACTTCCGGTTTCCTTCCGGAGGAAAGAGAGTGGATTGATAAATTTCTGGATGCCGGATTTATTGATACTTTAAGGGAATTTCACACCGAGGGGGAGATTTACACTTGGTGGGATATGATAACAAGGGCTCGTGAAAGAAACGTAGGCTGGAGAATTGATTATTTTTTCATATCCGAAAACTTAAAGAAAAATTTGACTAATGCATATACAATGCCCCACGTAATGGGTTCGGATCATTGTCCGGTAGCGATTGAATTAAAGTTCTAAATTTATTCCGCTTAAGAGCTGCCAGTTTGTTCCCCTTGCTCTGAAAAAACTGATATCATCATTGTTAAAATTACTCGCTATTTTCCCTTCAATCAATATCCCAACATTTTTATAAATATGATAAATAGTTCCAATACCGAAACCTATTCCAAATAAATATTTATTCTCTTTTTTCTGTGATGATAAATCAACTTCGTAACCGATTATTTTATTATCATATTTGCTGTAAATTGGTATATGTTGGTATGAATTGTACGAAAAGCCGGAACCTGCAATCTCCGTAAGAAAATAACTTGTTAATGGCCCTTTTTCCCGGAAAATTATTTTTGTTCCTATAATAACTGATAGTAGTGTATGTTGGTCGGAAGAGTATGTTGAATAAACGCCGTTTTTATTCGTTTCGGTTATCTCCAAAAGATAAGAAATGTTATATTTATTCCATGTGCTATATCCAAACGACAAATACGGTGTAAATAAACCGTTCATTTTTTTGTTTATCGAAACTCCCGCGGTATAGCCGTTATCTGAACTCCGGGGATAAATTGCTCCCAGCATCGCCTGAATAGAATAATCAGATTGCGCCAAGGATAATTGAACCATAGCAAAAATTAAGATGAATGCCTTTTTCACATTATCACCTATAGAACTAATGACAGTAGAAAAAGATATATCTTTTTATTAACAAAAAAAAGTCAAAAATTCATAACAATATTAAAAATACTTTTGTAATTCATCGTTGTCTTTAGTTATTCCCAAACAGAGCATTAATTTAATTCTTGCTTTTTGACCGTTCAGGAATTCACTGAATATAACACCTTCCTCCTTTAGCCATTTACCGGCACCTGGGTATCCGTAAATATCCAAAGTTTCTCCTGCCGGACATCTTGATGTGAGCACCATTGGAATGCCCTTTTTTCTTGCATAAACTACACCTTCAAAAGCTTTTGGTGGAATATTTCCAACACCCATAGCTTCAAATACAATTCCTTCGGCACCGCTATCTGCCGAAAACTTAAAAAACTTATCATCCATTCCGGCATATACCTTTATAAGGTCAACATTATCCACAATTTTGTTTGTTGGTATGTGTTCCAGTTTTCTGGGCATACGGTTGAATATTACATTTCCTCTGTCCACAAATCCTAAAGCTCCGAAATCAAGGCTATGGAATGTTTCAACGTCCTCGGTGTGGGTTTTTGTTACTTCGCTGGCAGCGTTTATTTCCCCATTCAAACATACGAGCACACCCATATTTTTCGAATTATCGTTATTGCAGATATGAATAGCATCCAGAAGATTTCTGGGTCCGTCCCAATCAGGCTCGGAACTGGTTTTCATTGCTCCGATTACAACCACCGGTTTGGAATTATTTAGTGTTAAATCCAGTAAATATGCAGTTTCTTCAAGTGTGTCCGTTCCGTGAGTTACTATTACACCGTCAACGTCATCCGATTTTAATAAATTAGAAACTTCTTTTGATAATGCGAACATGCGTTCGGGCGTCATGTGAGGCCCGGGGAAGTTGCCAAAATTAACAATGTTTATATTTGCCAAATTTTTTGCTTCCGGAATTTTGGCTAACAGCTGTTCGCCTAAAAAATGGGGAACGGCTCCTCCGGTTTTTTCATCTATTTTCATAGAAAAAGTGCCACCGGTAAAAACTATTGTTATATTCTTCAATTTTTCTCCTTTTTGAAATAATCTATTGTTATTCTTAATTCTTCGTCAAAATTATTCGATGGAGCAAATCCTAATATTTCTTTTGTTTCTGTTATGTCCGCTACGCTGTGTTTTATATCTCCCGGCCTTTCTTCAGCATATAATATTTTACTTTTAGAGTTCGTAAACTCAATCACTTTTTCGGCTAATTCGTTTATTGTAATAGCATTTCCATTTGCGACATTAAACACACCGAACGCTTGTTCGTTTATTGCGGCTTTCCAATTCGCTTTAACTATATCCTTTACAAATACAAAATCTCTTGTTTGGTTTCCGTCGCCGAAGATAGTAATGTTCTCGTTTTTTATGGCTTTTTCGACAAAAATCGGAATCGCTGCCGCATACTGGCTTTTAGGATCTTGTTTGGGACCGAAAACGTTGAAGTATCTCAATGACGCTGTATTTAAACCGAAATGTTCTCTATACAAATTACAATAGTATTCCCCATCTAACTTTGTTATACCATAGGGTGATTTTGGTGCGGGTTTCATGTTAATACGTTTTGGGAGTTCGGGATCGTCACCGTAAACTGCTGCAGAACTTGTGTGAATAACTTTTTTTACTCCCAGTTCAACAGAGGCTTTTAATAAATTAAGCAAACCAAATACATTTATACTGATACATTCTTCCGGTTTCTCAATTGATTCTGGTACTGAAACCAATGCAGCAAGATTAAAAACATATTCTGTTCCGTCAAGAACATTTTTCACCAGGTTGTAATCCTCAATACTTCCCTCATGCAAGACTACGTTGGATAGGTTCTCTATATTCTTTTTATAACCCGTTCTGAAGTTATCAATTATATGAACCTCAAACCCTTCACCGGAAAGATATTCCGCTAAATTACTACCTATAAATCCGGCACCGCCGGTAATTACTACTTTCATGATATTATTGATTTAATTAAACCTTTCTAATATGTTAATTTTTCGATTCATTTAAAAGACATAAATTTTTTATACTTTGATTTATCGACTTATGTAATAAAACCTTTAAAAATCTAAATCAATCAAAATCTCTTATGAGACAAAACTATAAACTGTTTTATTTCAATCATTTAAAATTTTTTTTGAAATTTTTCTTGCTCAATTCATAAAGAAAGATTATTATTGAACAGTATCAAGTTC
>CAZULK010000228.1:0-3437 GCA_964621225.1 uncultured Melioribacteraceae bacterium
AACTCATTCAAAAACGACTATGTGAATTTAGCCTTTCAAGGAACTAAAAAAACAAATGGTATTTCCTTTCTTTTAAATACCGAATGGAATCATATAAAGTTTGAAACAAATTCTTCTTATTACATCGAAAAAAATGAGCAGGATGTTCTAACGGTGCCAGAATGGACTTTTACCGGAGGAGTCTATTATGTTGATACTTTATTCAACAGAAATTTAAAAATGAAAGGCGGAGTTAATTTCTATGCTCAAGGCAAACAATCCTATCGCATTTATGATTTCGAAAAAATGTTAACTGCCTATTTCTACCTTGACGATGCGGGGAGAATTCAAAAGTTCGAACAAATGACAGACCCTTCATATCAAATCGATCTTTTCTTTGCCGGTAAAATTAGGGATAGAGCAACGGTATATTTAGTATTGGAAAATGTAACTGACAATAAATATTTCGTTGTTCCATATTACCCAAGAAAAGGAATAACTTTTCGGTTCGGTTTTGCGTGGGAATTGATAAATTAATCACAATTCAGATTATTCACGCCTATTTACCTTGATTACACTTTTTTAATTAACTATTTTGCCGTCGGGTAAAATACAATTTATTTAGAGGAACGCATGAGATTAAAAACAATTCTATTTTTTCTTCTGCTTTGGATTGGGTATGCCAATGCACAAGTATTAACATGGGAACCAAGATTCGTAACCGATCAGGATTCCATTACAATCATTTACGATGCAACGCAGGGTAACGGTGCATTGGCAAATGTCTTTCCGGTATATTTTCACACCGGCGTAATAACAAATTTGAGTACTGCTCCTAACGATTGGCGCTATGTAAAAACCACTTGGGGATCTTCCGATCCTGCTTATCAAATGGAGTTTTTGGGAAATAATAAATGGCAATTAAAGATTCCCCACATTCGCAATTACTACGGAGTGCCGTCTAACGAACAGATTCTGGAATTAGCTTTTGTATTCAGAAATTCGGACGGTTCAATTGTAGGAAGAGACACAGACGGAAGCGATATTTTCTTGCCGCTGTCCCAGAGCGGATTGTCCGTTCAATTAATTCAACCTGCCGAGGAGCCGGTTTTCGCTTCATTGGGTCAGCAAATTGAGATTTATGCTATTGCACAAGATGCGGAAACTTTCACCCTTTATTTGGATGATTCTGTTTTGGTTTCCACTTCCCAAGACACTATTCATTACTTCATAACAGTTAACAAAGTAGAAAAGAAAAGAATAATAGTTAAGGCAACGAAAGGCACCGATTGGGTTGCCGATTCAACATATTATGTTGTTCATACCGATCCGGCAGTGGTAGATTTACCCCAAGGTATTGAAGCGGGAATCAATTATACAAGCGATTCCACTGCAATACTTAACTTGATTGCGCCGAACAAAGATTTTGTGTATGTGATTGGTGATTTTAACAATTGGGAAATTGATCCGAATTTTAATATGAATAAGACTCCCGATGGTGAGAGTTTTTGGGTTGAACTCAAAAATTTAGTGCCGCAAAAAGAATATCGTTTTCAGTATCTTGTTGACGGCTCCCTGAGAATTGCGGATCCGTATTCGGAAAAAATATTGGATCCTTGGAATGACGGTTATATTGATGACAATACTTATCCCAATTTAATTCCATATCCTTCCGGAATTACTTCGGATGCTGTTTCTGTTTTAGAAACAGCACAACCGGAATTTAATTGGAGTGATAATTCCTTTACAAAACCGGATGCTAAGAATTTGGTCATTTATGAATTACTGGTACGGGATTTTGTTGAATCGCATAATTTTCAAACCCTGGTAGACACTTTAGATTACCTTGCCAATCTTGGGATAAACGCCATTGAGTTAATGCCCGTAATGGAGTTCGAGGGGAATATCGGTTGGGGATACAATCCTTCGTTCATGTTTGCCGTAGATAAATATTACGGTACGGCAGAAGCTTTAAAAACTTTTATAAATGAATGCCACAACAGAGGAATAGCCGTAATATTGGATATCGTATTGAATCATCAATTCGGTCAGAGTCCGTTGGTTCGACTTTATGCCTCCGATCATTACGGTCCCCCAACTTCGGATAATCCTTGGTTCAACGTAACCCCCAAGCACCCCTTTAATGTTGGTTACGATATGAACCATGAAAGTCCTTACACACAATACTTTGTTGATCGGGTTACCGATTATTGGGTGAAAAATTTTCACGTTGACGGTTACAGGTTCGATCTTTCCAAAGGATTCACACAAAAATATTCGGGAAATGACGTTGGTTTGTGGGGTCAATACGATGCTTCACGTATTGCAATTTTGAAGAGAATGAAAGACGCACTATATGCAAATCATCCCGGAACTTATATGATATTGGAACACTTTGCAGACAACAGCGAGGAGAAAGAATTAGCTGCTAACGGATTTCTTCTCTGGGGTAATTTGAATCACGATTACCTCGAAGCTGCAATGGGTTATTCGTCAAACTTCTCTTGGGCATCTTACAAAGACAGAGGCTGGAGTTCCCCCAACGTTGTTGCTTATATGGAAAGTCACGACGAAGAAAGAATGATGTACAAAAACTTACAATGGGGAAATTCTTCGGGCAATTATAACATTAAAGATTTGAATACGGCATTGCAAAGAGTAAAGTTGGCGGCTTCATTCTTTTTAACAATTCCCGGACCTAAAATGATTTGGCAGTTCGAAGAATTGGGTTACGATTATTCCATTAACTATGATTGCCGTACTTGCCCCAAGCCTATTCGTTGGGATTATAATAACGTTGAAGTTAGAAAAAGAGTATATAAAACATTCAAAGCATTGATTGACTTGAGAAAATACGATGTGTTCCAAACTACCGATTTCAATTTGTCAACAAGCACATTCGTTAAAAAAATTGCACTTTATCATTCCACGATGGATGCATTCGTGATTGGAAACTTTAGTGTAAACAATGGTTCTACTAGACCGAATTTCACCCACACAGGTTATTGGTACGATTACTTTAGCGGAGACAGCATAAATGTAACAGATGTCAATATGTCGATATCACTGGCTCCAGGAGAGTTTCACATTTATACATCTAAAAAGTTACCCAAGCCGGAAGACGGTATTTTAACTGATGTGAAGAATAACGAAGCAAAGGCTTTGCCCAACGAATATTTGCTGGAGCAGAATTATCCGAATCCGTTTAATCCGGCTACAAAAATAAGATTCTCAATTCCCGCAAACGGGAATACTCATTCATCTTTTGTTACTTTGAAAATTTATAATGTTCTCGGAGCGGAAGTAAAAACTTTGGTAACCGGTGAATATGCACCCGGAAATTACAGCATTGATTTCGATGCATCTAATTTACCGAGTGGTGTATACTTTTACGAATTAAGAGCCGGGAAGGTAAAAATTACCAAAAAGATGATGTTACTTAAATAGAATTTATCTTA
>CAZULK010000229.1:0-3435 GCA_964621225.1 uncultured Melioribacteraceae bacterium
GAATTTGAACCTTAAAAATGGGGTATTTGAATTTTGGGGTGAAATCGAACTTCTTAACAATTTCTTAACATTAAATTAACTTTAAGTTAATATATACGTAATAGAGTGGATTTATATTTGGTGTGTCAAATTACTTAAACTTAACAGGAGATAAAATGAAAAAAGCTTTTTGGATTGCAATGGTAATCTTTTTATCGGGTACACTTTTTGCGCAAACTGTCAAAGTGGATCCCAAGTTACCTCACTATAAAAAGACTTCGGGTATTTCGGGTACATTAAATAGTATCGGTTCGGATACCATGAATAATTTATTGGCTCTCTGGTTAGAGGGTTTCAAAAAATATTATCCAAATGTAAATATTCAAATTGAAGGAAAAGGTTCTTCTACAGCTCCTCCTGCTTTAATAAGCGGTACTTCTCAGTTAGGACCTATGTCCAGAGCCATGAAGAATGAAGAGATCGATAAATTCGAAAAGAAATTTGGTTACAAACCAACCAGAATTGCTACCAGTTTGGATGCATTGGCGGTATATGTTAATAAGGATAATCCGATCGAGGGTTTGTCGCTCCAGAAAATTGATGCTATATTTTCCAAAACCAGAAAAGGTGGATATAAAGAAAATATAACCAAGTGGGGACAGGTTGGATTAAAAGGTGATTGGGAAAACAGAAAAATAAGTCTGTACGGACGTAACTCCGCATCCGGAACTTATGGATATTTCAAAAAGCATGCTTTATTCAAAGGTGATTACAAAGACGAAGTTAAAGAACAACCGGGTTCCGCTTCAGTGGTTCAGGGTGTTACTGAAGACAGATACGCAATCGGTTATAGCGGCGTTGGATACAAAACATCTGGCGTAAGAATAGTTCCTTTAGCTAAAAAAGAAGGCGGTAAGTTCTTCGACGGATCTTACGAAAATGTATTAAGCGGAAAATATCCACTGTCAAGATTTTTATACATCTACTTCAACAAAAAACCGAACACACAGTTAGATCCTCTTTTGAAAGAATTTTTGAAGTATGTTCTTTCATATGAAGGGCAAGAAATTGTGATCAAAGATGGTTATTTACCTTTACCAGCAAAAGTTGCAAAGAAGCAATTGAAAAATTTGGAGTAAAATAATCCTACATGGAGAACGGAAATTCAAATAAAAGGGCTGCTCACAAGAGGGCAGCCTTTTTCGACAAAGTAGCAAAATACGGAATAAATGCCGGTGGATTCGCTGTAATTATTGCAGTATTCGGAATACTTTTTTTCATTTTGAAAGAAGGTTTGCCACTGCTCTACAGCGCGGAAACTTCGGAAAAGACAGAAATTCATTCGATTACAGAAAAAATTCTTTACACAGGAATTGAAGAATATCAAAAACTGGCATACGTCATTAAGTCGGATGCAAAGATCGATATTATTAATCTCGATTCGAATAAAGTTATTCAAACATTCCAAATAAACGAACTGGAAAATAGAAAAATTCATATTCTTGCTGCGGATTTCAAACAAAATAAATTCGCAGTTGGTTTAGATTCTGTTTCGGTCGGAGTATTTAATCTTAAATTTGAATACAGCTTTGATCAATCGAATAACAGAGTGGTGATTCCCGAGTATTCATTCGAAAATATAATTACTCTGGATTCCGCATCATATCCAATAGAAAAGCTGAATATATCGGTGGATGAAGACGAAAATATTAGTCTGATTGCCTTAGCCGATACGACTTTATATTACTATTCGGAAGAGGAGGGATTCTCGTTACTTGATGAAGGGGAAAAAACAATATACGAACATCAATTAAATCCTCTACTTGATAAGACAATAGAAAATTTTACATTATCGGATGACGGTAAAGAACTATTTGTAATTACAGAAGATAATAATTTTGAATACATTTCCTTTGCTGATAAGGAAATGCCTGAACTGGTAGGCAGAGCAAAGTCTCTACACGATTCAAAAATAACTTACGCAAGATTTTTATTGGGCAACCAATCGGTTATTATTGGGGATGATAAAGGGAATTTGTATTCATACATGAAATCGAGGGATGATAATTCAAGTTCGGGATGGATAGTGCAACTTTCACACACATTTGAAAGTATGGGGGCGGCCATAAAGTATATTTCAGCTTCTGCGAGAAATAAGAGTTTTATTGTAGGTGCCGAAAATGGTGATATTAACCTGTATTATTTAACAAGCGAAAGATTATTGCTGAGTGAAAAGGGGAATGGTATATCAGTTGAGGAGATAAATTTTGCGCCTAAAGCTGACGGATATATAGCTTTGTATTCCGATGGTTCAATATTGAAATCCCATATTGAAAATCCACATCCGGAAGTTAGCTTTACGACTCTCTTCGGTAAAATTCTTTACGAAGGATACAAGGATCCCGAGTATGTTTGGCAATCCACGGGTGGCAGCGATGCATTTGAACCGAAGTTCAGTTTGATCCCTTTGATATTAGGCACAATGAAAGGGACATTATATGCAATGATTTTTGCCATTCCTTTGGCTTTGTTGGGAGCACTTTATACTTCAACTTTCAGCCATCCATTTCTTAAAAATAAGATTAAGCCGGTTGTGGAAATTTTAGCCGCATTACCAAGTGTCGTAATTGGTTTCTTAGCAGGATTATGGCTTGCCCCACTACTCGAAAGGATATTTCCGGGTGCCGTTTTGATGTTTGCTGTTCAACCAATAATGATTGTTATTGGAGTGATAGTATGGAGAAACAGTAAAGGATTACAGAGGATTATTCCGAAAGGATTCGAGATGTTTTTGATTATACCGCTTTTGATTTTAGGCGGCTGGATTTCAATACAATTAGGGCCCTGGTTCGAAAGTTTTGCTTTGGGGGGAGATTACAGACATTGGATTGCTGAATATTTTAACACTGATTATGACCAACGTAATGCAATAATAGTTGGCTTTGCAATGGGTTTTGCAGTAATCCCCATAATTTTCACTATAGCAGAAGATTCTCTCTCTGGAGTCCCGCAACATTTAACTTCGGCATCACTAGCATTGGGAGCAACCAAATGGCAAACTGCCGTTCGTGTAGTTTTACCAACCGCAAGTCCGGGTATATTTTCAGCTATAATGATCGGGTTCGGGCGAGCCATTGGGGAAACGATGATTGTTCTTATGGCAACCGGAAATACTCCGATATTAAGTTTTAGTCCGTTTAATGGAATGAGAACTTTATCGGCTAACATTGCCGTGGAAATTCCTGAAGCGCCTTATCATGGTACCTTGTATAGAGTATTGTTTGTTTCGGCAGCTTTACTTTTTATTCTTACATTCATTGTAAATACAATTGCCGAATTAGTTAGACAAAGATTAAGAAAAAAATATATGCACATTTAACGTATGAATAAGTTAAGAGAATTTTACAGAACAGGGGATGTATTCATTTGGTTTACCGGTTTTGGTCTTGCCATGAC
>CAZULK010000230.1:0-3426 GCA_964621225.1 uncultured Melioribacteraceae bacterium
ATAGAGAGAATCGATTAAGTCTAAATCTTCACGAAAAGAGCTGTTTTGCTCGAAATTTGAACCGGTGATATACTTTACCAACGAATCAACCTTCGAAAACAATTCGGGTTGCGATTGTGCAAAAATATTCGTCGACAAAATCAATAAAATAATCCATACCGGTACGGATTTATTCATCAAGTTTGGATAACTCCGACTTTAAATTCGGGTATTTCCGGATTATTATTTGCTGCTTCCAAAGCTCTTGAAATATAGTATCTGGTTTTTGCAGGATCAATTACTTCGTCAACCCATAACCTTGCTGCCGCATAAAGCGGGGAGCTTTTAGATTCATAAGAATCAACTATTTCTCCAAGCAATTTTTTCTTCTCTTCTTCAGTTAATTGCTTTCCTTTTTTCTCCAATTGCTTGATTTTTATATCGAGAAGTACGTTTCCGGCTTGAGCTCCGCCCATAACTGAAATTTTAGCATTTGGATATGCATAAATAAATCTTGGATCGTAGGCTTTTCCGCACATTGCGTAATTTCCGGCACCAAAGCTGTTTCCTACGATAATTGTGATTTTGGGAACAACTGAATTAGCAACAGCATTCACCATTTTTGCGCCGTCTTTTATAATTCCTCCGTGTTCAGCCTTGCTCCCAACCATAAATCCGGTAACGTCTTGCAAGAAAATGAGCGGAATTTTCTTTTGGTTGCAATTCAAAATAAATCGTGTTGCTTTGTCGGCACTGTCGGAATAAATCACTCCGCCAATTTGCATTTCACCGGTTTCGGTTTTAACCACCGTTCTTTGATTTGCCACGATTCCCACAGACCAACCGTCAATCCTCGCGTATGCTGTGATGATTGTTTTCCCGTATCCCGCTTTATATTCCTCAATTTCAGAATTATCTACGATTCTCGCGATTAATTCGTACATATCATATTGTTGAATGGGATCTTCGGGCAATACTCCGTAAATCTCTTTTTCATCGAATGCCGGTGGGGAAGAAGCTTTTCTGGAAAATCCCGCTTTTTCTCCCTCGGGAATTTTTTCGCACAGATTTCTTATTTGCTTTAAGCATTCTTCATCATTTTCACAAATATAATCCGTTACTCCCGAAATATTCGTTTGTACAACGGCACCGCCAAGCGATTCGTTGTCAATCACCTCACCAATGGCGGCTTTGACCAGGTGGCTTCCGGCCAGAAAGACAGACCCCGTTCCTTTCACAATTAAAGCTTCGTCGCTCATAATCGGCAAATAAGCCCCACCAGCTACACATGGTCCCATAATTGCCGCAATTTGGTGGATTCCCATAGCCGACATTTTAGCATTATTCCTAAAAATCCTTCCGAAATGTTCTTTATCGGGAAAAATCTCCTCTTGGAGGGGAAGGAAAACCCCCGCACTATCAACTAGATAAATGACCGGAATTTTATTTTCCATTGCAATTTCTTGAGCACGTAAATTCTTTTTTGCCGTAATTGGGAACCATGCTCCGGCTTTTACGGTTGCGTCGTTGGCAACAATTAGGTAATCTCGTCCGTGAACTTTGCCGATGCCATAAATTGTTCCCGAAGAGGGTGCGCCGCCGTATTCTTGATACATATCGTGTGCGGCAAAGGTGTTTAGTTCGTAAAAATCACTATTTTCATCAATTAACAATGAGATTCTTTCCCGGGCAGTTAACTTTCCTTTGCCGTGCTGTCTTTCAACGGCTTTTTCACCACCTCCGGCGTGGGTTTTTTCTCTTATGGCTTCAAGTTTACGGACTAAATTTTTATAATAGTCCTCTCGTTTAAGGAATAATTCAGAATCACTTAATTTATTTCCTATTTTCATTTTTCATCCCGATTATTAGTCTTTGAGCAATTCTCTACTTATCACAATGCGTTGCACTTCCGAAGTTCCTTCTCCGATTGTCAATAATTTTACATCACGATAATATTTTTCTACCGGGTAATCTTTTACGAAACCATACCCGCCAAAAATTTGAACTGCTTCGTTTGCAGCTTTTGTGGCAATTTCGCTGGCAAACAATTTTGCCATTGCAGCAGATTTCAATTCATATTTGTTTGAATCCTTTTGCCATGCGGCTCTGTAAGTGAGCAATCTGGCTGCTTCCAATTCAGTTGCCATATCGGCAAGTTTAAACTGAATAGCTTGGAAGTTTGCCAATGGTTGATTGAATTGCTTTCTTTCTTTAGCATAATTGATCGAGGCATCGAGGCAACCCATCGCCAAACCACAACTTAGTGCGGCAATCGAGATTCTTCCGCCTTCAAGAATTTTTAAAGCCTGAATGAATCCTTCTCCTTCGTTACCCAATAGATTTTCTTTAGGCACCTTGCAATTTTCGAATATTAGCTGAGTTGTTTCACTTGCTCTCATTCCTAGTTTGTTTTCTTTTTTACCCACCGAAAATCCTTCGTAACCTTTTTCTACAACGAAAGCCGAGATTCCGTGGCTTCCTTTTGATTTATCGGTTATTGCCATTACAACGGCAATTTCTCCAACTCCGCCGTGAGTTATAAAGGATTTTGTTCCATTCAGGATGTAATAATCTCCGTCCAATTCTGCAGTTGTCGACATACCGGCGGCATCACTTCCGGAACCGGGTTCGGTTAAGCCCCATGCACCAATTTTTTTGCCGCTTGCCAAATCGGGTAAATATTTTTTCTTCTGCTCAGTATTTCCGAACAGATTAATATGGTTTGTACACAATCCGTTATGGGCAGCAACAGAGAGTGCAACGGATGGATCGATTTTAGCTATTTCTTCAACAATAATGGCGTATTCCGTGTAGCCCAAGCCTGCTCCGCCAAATTCTTCGGGCACAAGAACACCCAGGAAACCAAGCTCCCCAAGCTCTTTCATTGTTTCCATCGGGAATTTTTGCTCTTCGTCCCATTCCATAACAAATGGTTTAATCTTATTTTCCGAAAAATCTCTAATTGTGTCTCTAATTGCTATTTGGTCTTCTGTTAAATCGATAAAATATTGAGTGGACATTTCCTTTGCTCCTAGTTAGTGGATTTATATTGTGAAAGTATATTTTTTGCAGCCTGATAGGGTGAAATCTTCGTTTCAATCACCTCATCAATTAATTTAGAGAGAATATTTTCTCTTTCTTCGTTCCAAACTTCGGAATAAAGAGAATTGTGAACTATTTCTTTAACCCGCAGTTTTGCACTTTCGGATCGTCTTTTTATTAGTTTTTCTTTTTCGTTCAAGTAATTTTTGTGCTCTTCAATTTTCGATACAATTTCTTCTATGCCTTTGTTTTCGGAGGCTATTGATTTTACAATTGGTGCATTCCAATCTGGATCAATATTTTTCTTAAGGGTTAATATAGTTTGCAGAGCCATTACGGCAGAATCTGCACCCGGTCTGTCGGATTTGTTCATCACAAATATATCTCCGATTTCCATCAATCCCG
>CAZULK010000231.1:0-3425 GCA_964621225.1 uncultured Melioribacteraceae bacterium
AATAGGTTAGCTTAAAATTAGGATCAAAAAAATCTGCTGTTTTTAATTAAGCGGGCGCTGCCCGCTTTTTTATTTTGCATAATTATTCATTCCGGTTTTATCCAACCTAATTACTCCTATATTAATCAAATTTATTCGCTATATTCAATCCGGTAAAAATAAAAGTAAAGAAGTAGCCGCATTTTAAACCAATTAAGGACCCCTATGCGAAAGTTTTCAAAGAATAATCTCACTGAGATTAGTACAACATTTTATATAATTTTATTACTTGCCTTTCTTTTAGTTTACGGCAGCCAATCGATAGCACAAACGGTAACGGTAGGAAAAGGAAGTTACAGCACATCACTTTCCTCCGGGCAAGTCGGTCCTCAAGATTTTAACGGGAATAATGTAAACCCAAAGGTTGCTTCTTCCTTCTCTCTTCCCGTTCAAACAAATGATTATTGGAGCAGTTTAATTTATCCTTTTTTCGGTTCGTCATATTCAAATATTCTTTACGCACATCCGTTGAATTTCAAAGCCGTTTCATCGGGAATGGAAATCGGTTATACCGATAACCACATATTTGTGGCAAACGATTTTCTCTTTCCATACGAAAAACAGCTTACCGTTGGTGTGGATAATTTATCGGCTTCCAAAACCTTGACGGAAAGTTACGGCGATTGGACTGTTACGGCAAGTTGGAATGACGGCACAAAATCTATGATGGCTACAATCGGTCACGGTTTACCTTTTGCATTTTTTACTTTGAACGGAGGGGATGCAATTGTAAACTGTGCTCAAACTCCCACGATATGGTATAACCAAAACGGGGTATTGGGTATAACCGTAAAGGGAAAGCACTTTGGTATTTTTGCTCCCTCCGGTTCCGTTTGGAACGGTACAACCACACTCCGGTCTTCCTTGAACGGAAAGGATTATCTCTCTATAGCGCTTTTGCCGGATAATACTGCACAGACTTTGGAACTGTTTCGCAAACATGCATATGCATTCGTACAAAACAGTGTTGTTAAATGGAATTATGATGAACAATCTGCAACAGTTACAACTACATTTGAGTATACTACTGTCTTAAAGGATTCTGCGAATTCGAACTTAAACGAGACTATGTCGGCATTATACAGACATCAATGGTTGAATTGCAATCAACCGTTGACGGATTATTCATATAAATCCCCAAGAGGGGAAATGAAGCTTTTCGAGGGGAATTCTTTTTCTACGGAATTGCAGTTTACCGGAATTTTACCGTCATTGCCGGACAGAGGTGATTATAATAAAGAAGAGTTGCTGCAGTTGGTTCAGCAAGCTGCAGAGGAAACACTTCCCGTTGGTCCGACCTACGAAAACGGTAAGCTTATGGCGCGCTTTTCCAATCTGGTGTACATTGCAGATCAACTCGGGGCAATAACGGAAAGGGATCATTTCCTATCCGAATTGAAAAATAGATTGGAAGAATGGTTTACTGCCGGCGGATCCCAGGAATATGTTTACAATGATAAATGGGATGTCCTTACAGGGTATCCTTCCGGATTCGGCGCAGATAATCAAATAAACGATCATCATTTCCATGCAAGTTATGCAATAACGTCGGCGGCAACAATTGCTTTGTACGATAGTGCATGGGCTTCGCAAGATAATTGGGGCGGGATGGTAAATCTATTAATTAAAGACGCGGATAATTGGGACAGACAGGATTCACAATTTCCCTTTTTACGAACATTCGATCCTTATGCAGGGCACTCGTGGGCTGCGGGTCACGGTGATTTTGCCGAAGGGAACAATCAGGAATCAAGTTCCGAGTCGATGAATTTTTCTTCTGCGGTTTTCCTTTGGGGAGAAGCAACCGGACAAAAAGAAATCCGTGATTTGGGAATATTTCTTCATTCGAATGAAGCTTCTGCAGTGGATCAATATTGGTTTGATGTGGACGATGTTAATTTTCCGCAAGAATATCCTCACGTTGCAATTGGTATGGTTTGGGGTGGGAAAGGCGTTCATTCCACTTGGTTTGGCGCCGATCCGGAGTTTATTCACGGAATAAATCTTCTCCCAATCACAAGCGGGTCACTCTACTTGGGCAAACATCCCGATTATATAATTAAAAATTACAACGAGATTGTCTCCGAAAGGGGAGATCAACCGGTTATTTGGAAAGATATTCTTTGGCAGTATCTCTCCATGTCCGATGCAAACCTTGCTCTATCCTATTATTATGCTGATCCAAATTACGAACCTTTTGACGGTGAATCGCGTGCACATACAATGCATTGGCTTTATAATATGAAAAAACTGGGTCATGTTGAACCCCACGTTTCGGCAGATATTCCTTCCTTTGCCGTATTTGTAAATAATGCGGGAGATACTACATATGTGGCATTCAATCCGGGTTCCGAAACCAGAACGGTTAATTTTTCGGATGGTTTTTCGATGAACGTGGGAGCTAAAAAATTATTATATCACTCCACTGCTGCCGAAAATCCGGATGCACCGGTGGTGATTATCATTTCTGATAAAACAAAAGGGAAAGTACCATTAACCGTAAAGTTTACGGGAAGCAACAGCTTCGATCCGAATGGTTCTGCACTTAACTATTATTGGGAATTCGGCGACGGAGATACTGCAACGGTACCAGATCCGGTTCATCAATTTAATGATGTTGGGGAATACAATGTAAGCCTAACCGTGACGGACGATCAAAATTTTTCCACCACGGACAGTTTGAAGATAACCGTGCTGGGTAACGGAACGCCATATTCGGGAACTCCGATTATAGTGCCGGGAATTGTTGAAGCGGAATTTTATGATAACGGCGGCGAAGGTGTTGCTTATCACGATAAAGATGCAATAAATTGGGGAGTCCCTTTCCGGAGCGGGGAAGGGGTCGATATAGAGGCGTCGAACGATCCCGGCGGAGGATATGATATCGGTTGGATTGAAGACGGCGAATGGGTGGAATACACCATCGACGTTCAATCCGATGGACTGTATAATATTATTCCCGTTACGGCATCAGTCCCGGGCGGGGGAAAACTTCACATTGAATTCAATGGAATTGATTTAACCGGAGAAGTTTCTGTCCCGGTAACCGGAGGTTGGCAATTTTGGCAGGATATTTTAATACCCAATATTAATTTAAAAGCAGGAAAACAGATAATGCATATCGGTTTTCACAACGGGCAATTTAATTTGAACAGGGTCAAAATAGAAGCGGTATTAACGAATGTTAAAGCAGGAAGTGATCTTCCAACAGAATTTAATTTGGCACAAAATTATCCGAATCCATTTTCCAAGGGATCCGGTGGAAATCCGACAACAACAATTAAATATTCCATACCGGTTTTAAAGACACACACCGAACGGTCGGCTGCGTCTCCACAAAATCTTACGTCCCAACATATTGAATTGAAAGTATATGATATACTAGG
>CAZULK010000232.1:0-3422 GCA_964621225.1 uncultured Melioribacteraceae bacterium
AACTGCAAGAGTGTTCGAACTGTTTATTTCGGAACTTATTCCCAAATCGTGACATCTACTGAACAGAAAATTCAAACTATCCAAATTAAGTTTTTCAAGTTCCGTGAAATCTTCTCTTAAAAAAGTTTTAGTACTCAGTAGTATCTTAAAAGTATTTCTATCTTCTATATCAGCTTCCCAAATGTCATATTCAATATTTTTATTTTGTCCTATATCAACGGGACTGGTCTTAAGTTCAAAGAAAAATTTATCAATCTTGAGTATCAATTTTGGAAGTGCAGTTGATTGTTTCTGAAATTCATGTATAATGATTCCAAAATGATTCAATAACCTGAAAGCTGGATTGATGGAAAGAGAATCCTTCAGATTTAGGTGATGGGTTGAATAAACCGTGCCAAAATTCTTACGTTTGAATTTGCTCTTGGGTTTATTCCCGGACGTATTAAGTTCGATATTTGCTATTTTATTAAGCATATTTCTCCCGATAGTATTATCGAGAGAATTTAAGAAAAGTTTAGGCGGAAATTTTAGTCACCGATATCAAGCATACCGCGGTCATCAAGATATTCGGTTATCTGAGGGTCATCTAATTTTGTTAATTCGTGAGTAAGTTTTTTTATCCTGTTAATAGCAGTATTTATAATTTCGATATCCTCTAAATGTTTTTCTTTTGCATCAGAATTCAGATCATCGAGAAGAGAATCGAGACCCAAAACAAGACTAGCTAAAGGATTATTAAATTTATGACCAATTGTGCATGCCATTTCCAGAATAGCTTTTGTATGTTCTACTTTTTTGAGCTCCGATTGAAGGTCATAAATTCTTATGCCTGAATTAATCCTAGCAATCAATTCCAAATTTTCAATCGGTTTTGTTAAATAATCGTCAGCACCGGCATCGAGTCCCGTTACCCGTTCATTTACAGATGCTCGACCTGTAAGCATTATTAAATAAATACTTTTGTATTTATCTATTTTTCTTAATTCTTTAGTGAACTCAAGCCCGGACATCACCGGCATATTCCAATCCGCAACGATTACTTTTGGATTAAAATCGTCTATTACCTCGAGCCCTTCTTTTCCATTGGAAACAATTTTTACTTCTTTACCCGCTTTAAGCAACATATGGTTCATCACAAATGCGGTATCTTTTTCGTCTTCCAATACCAAGATTCTATCTTTACTCATGCGGCTACTGCTTTCAATTCATTAATTTTACTAATCAGTTTATTAAAATCATAAATCGGTTTCGGGAATAATCCGTCTGCCAATGATTCTTCCAATATTCTCTTCCTTTCGGCTTCGAAGCTGTGAGCGGTAATAACCAAAATTGGTATATGAGAATATTTTTCTTGGGATTTAATATAACTAGAAAGTTTTATACCATCAACTTTTTCTCCATTTAAAAAGGAATTAGTTAAGTTGACATCCATAATAATTAATACCGGCATTTCATCCAATTTATTGAGGATGACATCAACATCATCGGTAACTGTAACGTCATAACCGTTTTTTGTGAGCAAGAATCTATAAAATTCTTGAGAAAAATTATCATCCTCAACTACTAAAATTTTCTCTTTCATTTTTTCTCCGAATATTTAATAATAATACTGGTTCTTCTATTTACAAAACTTGTTGGGTGTTCAGGATCGCGAAGCCTTCTATCGGCATAACCTCTTATTTCGTCAATTTGATTTACATCCAACCCTCCTTCCAGCAAAGCTCTTCTTGCAGCATTTGCCCTATCGGCACTTAACTCAAAATTAGTATATTTATTATCCTGCCTAACAAATTTTCTCGAATCGGTATGCCCTTCGATCACGATAGGATTATCGATTTGGGATAATTTATGACCAATATGCTGCAGCAAATTTTCTGCTTGTGGTTTCAGGTGCGAAGAACCCAAATCGAAAAATATATTCTGACCGTTATCGATTAATTCTATCCTTAAACCTTCATTTGCTACTTGGATTTCAACTTGGGAGCCCAAAGACATGTATGTAGAATTACTTTGAAGTTCTTCCTCAAGTTCGCTTTTCATCTGTGCGAATTTTTTCTCTTCAATTTCCCTCCATGATAATGTTTCTCCATCACCCGGGTTTTTCTTTCCGCTATTCTTTTTCCCAGAACCAATTACACCTGAAGATTTTGAAGAGAAACCGGTAGGATCATTAAAGTAATGTGCAACCGCTTCTTTTACAGCATCGCTTTGACCCAATATCCATAGAACTATGAAAAGTGCCATCATTGCGGTTACAAAATCTGCATAAGCTACTTTCCATGCCCCTCCGTGGTGACCTCCATGACCTCCTTTCTTCTTAACAATTATTATCGGTTGATTTCCATTACCTTCCGACATTTCTATTTCCCTCCGCCTCTCATATATTCTTCAAGTTCTTGGAAAGTCGGTCTCTCATCCGATGGGATTGTTCTTCTTGCCATTTCTACGGCGACAATCGGTGGATTTCCCTTTGCATAAGCTAACAAACATGTTTTTATTGTTATCATGAATCCTTTTTCATGTTCGATTACATGATGAATGGAATCTGAAATAGGACCTAAAACACCATACGACATCAGAATTCCCAAGAATGTACCTACCAAGGCTGCAGCAACGTGGTGACCTACAGCTTCGGCACCTTCGTTAATTGAACCCATTGTAATAATAATACCTAATACCGCTGCCACAATCCCAAGTCCGGGGAATGCATCCGCTACCTTTGTTATTGCTGCCGGTACTGCACTCCATTCATGCTCAAAGGTTTCAATTTCCGAATCCATTAAATTTTCCAATTCGTGTGTTGGAATACCTCCCGAAAGCATAACTTTCATTGTATCTGCAAAAAATGCAGCCACGAATTCATTTTCCACAAACTTTTTGCTTTGAGATAATATTTCACTCTGCTTTGGATCTTCTATGTGTGATTCTATGGATAGCAAGCCATCTCTTTGAGCAACGAGGAACAAATCATTGAATGCCTTTAGCATATTCAAATAGTCTTCCTTCGAAAAATGTTCCCCTTTCAATGCTTTAGGCAGCAAGGCAAATATCTTTTTTATTATAGGCATAGGTGTGGCAATTAAAAAGCTTCCCGCTGCGGCTCCACCGATCGTGATAAATTCTGTAATTTGAATCAGAACCTCAAGGTGACCGCCGGCCATTGTAAAACCGGTAACCACACCACCTAAAACCAATACTAATCCGATTATAATAAACATAAATCAACCCGCTTGTAATTCTACCGATTCAAATACTTTTAAAATTTCGTTATGATATTCTGAAACTTTAACCCAGTCTATGGGGTCTCCGTTTAAAATAGTTTCTACTTTGATTGATATATCAGTAATATTTGGGAAACCGGCTGTTGTTCCGGCACCCTTCAACTGGTGAATAATTTCATATGTTTTTTCTTTATTTTTTTG
>CAZULK010000233.1:0-3409 GCA_964621225.1 uncultured Melioribacteraceae bacterium
CCGAATCTCCTGACAAAATAATTTTTCACTTGCTTTGGAGGCTAAATGTCAGCTCTAAAATTAATCACCATCCTCATTTTTGTTTCATTTGTAATAGTTGCACAACCCATTGTGGTTGATACGGATATCCCCAGATATGAGAAGGGAGAAAATCTACAGGGAGAAATAAACAGTTTCGGATCCGATACAATGGACGAACTAATTACATTCTGGCTGCAAGGTTTTAAACAATATTATCCCGATGTAACATTCACAATAAAAAGCAGCGGTTCAGCTACGGCGCCACCGGCATTGATAAACGGCGAAGCTAATATTGGTCCAATGTCAAGAAAAATGACTGAGGAAGAAATAAAAAGCTTCCGGAAGAATCACGGGCATGAACCACATTATATTGCAGTATGCCTTGATGCATTGGAAATTTATGTTAATCAACAGAATCCCGTCGAGAAAATGACAATGCAGCAAATAGATGCAATATTTTCTAATTCACGTAGGCTCGGTTACAAAGAAGATATTGTATTTTGGGGACAACTGGGAGCCAAAGGTAAATGGTCCTTTAGGAAAATAAATTTATATGGCAGGAATAATGAATCCGGCACCTATGAATTTTTTAGACAGAACGCGTTAAAGGGAGGAACTTATAAAGAGAAAATTGTCGGACTGGCAACTTCAACTGCATTGGCCAAAAGCATAATGATGGATCCTTACGGAATTGGGTATAGCGGAATTGGTTTCGATTTGCCGGGAATTAAAAGTTTAGCCATTGCAGAAACGGAAGGGATGGAATACTACAAAGGGACATATAAAAACGTTTTGCAGAATAAGTATCCTCTCTCAAGATTACTGTATATCTATTTTAACCGGGAAGAATCAAAAAAATTATCACCGGTGATAAGGGAATTCTTAAAATACATCCTCTCTTACGAAGGGCAGGAAATGGTTGTAAAAGTAGGTTATCTGCCACTTACTTACAAACTCATTAAAACTGAAAGAGAAAAATTGGGAATGAATTAAATTTTATTATTGATCGAAGCGTGAATTTTTGATTTTATAGGTCTTCAAAAAATAATAGATTTTGATATATCAGAATTTATGGCATATTTTTGCGGTTTATAAAATAATTAATGTGGATATGAAAAACTTACGATTTGTTTTAGTATTAGCCTTTATTCTGATTTGGGGATGTAATTCAAACGAAAAAAATAACCAAAAAGTTGTTGAACTGGAGTTACAAAAGGTAGAAGATAGCATGGATACAATTGAACCGGATTCCGTCAAGCCGGTTTATGTAGCCATTTCGACAATGATCTCACCCAAAAGAACCTTTTTCCTTTATGAAAACATGTTAAAATACATAGAGGAAAAAATAAATGTACCAATCAAACTTAAGCAGAGGAAAACATACCAGGAAGTGAATGATTTACTTGAAGCGGGAAGATTGGATTTTGCTTACGTGTGTTCTGGAGCTTATGTAGTGGCCAGGAGAAAGTTTCCACTAAAAATATTGGCTGCCCCAAAAATAAATAACAAAACTTATTATCAAGCATATATAATCGTTAATAAATATTCTCATGTTCAGTCATTTGAAGAACTTGAAGGAGCATCTTTCGCATTCTCCGATCCTCTCTCAAATTCGGGATATAAATACGTGATTAAATTACTGAAGGAAAAAAATACGACTCCGGAGGAATATTTCACAAAAACTATATTTACCTATGCACATGATTATTCTATTCAAGCCGTTGCAAGGGATTTAGTTGACGGAGCTACTGTTGATGGTCTTGTCTATGATTATCTTTTGGAGAACGAGCCTCAAAAAGTAAAGGATGTAAGAATTATTCATAAATCTCCTTTGTTTGCAATTCCACCTTTCGTCTATAGTGATAATGCCGATCCGGAATTAATTAATAAGATAAGAAATGTACTATTAACTATGCACAAAGATTCTTTGGGCCAAAAAGTGTTAAATGATTTGAATATCGATTCGTTTGAATTGGTAGATGAATCCATCTACGACCCTTTGGAGAAATTCAATTAGAATGAGAAAAGAATTTCAAATACCTCTATTTTGGAAATTCGCAATAGCTATAGTCACTATAGTTATTTTGTTCGGTAGCATTAATGCTTATTTAATTTACCATGATATCCAATCTGCACTGGAAAGGGAATCTGAGAAAAGGGCAATGAATATTGCCAAAACTCTTTCGGAGCAATCTGTAACTTATTTGTTATTTGAAGATTATGTGGCGGTCCAAAAATTACTCGACGAGGAAAAAGCATTAGATAGTACTATAGTCTATTCATTTATAGTTGATAAAAAACAAAAATTTATTGCCGGCAGTTACGATTTGGTTATAACCCCCGCGCTTATTCGTGCGAACCAAATTAAAGATGGGGAGAAACAATCGATTGTTATAATTCAGATGAATGATCTTCTCGGACGGAAAAAAATTCGGGATATAGCTCTTCCGATTTTAGGTGGGGAGTTGGGGTATGTCCGTGTGGGCATTAACGAAGAGAGCATTAACCGGTATGTTTACAATGCGGTGTCTCATTTCTGGTTTATGGTTGGATTTTTCTTATTTGTTGGGATTATCGGTGCGTTGATCTTTGCTCTCGTCATTACCAGACCAATCAACACAATACGAGATAAGGTAGGAAAACTTAAGTTAGAAAGTTTAGGTGAGACTAAAGACATAACTATTAAGATTAGACAAAATTTTTTAGGCTATTTCCCAATCCTATTCAGAGCAAAGGATGAAATTGATACTTTAACCGAAAAGTTTAATGAAATGCTAATTAGACTTCAGAATGCCTATATTAAATTGAATGATGCACAGAAAAAATTAATTGAATCCGAAAAACTTGCATCGATTGGTACATTATCGAGCGGAATTGCACACGAGATTAATAATCCGATTTCCGGCATTCAAAATGCAATTGAAAGGATAATTGAAAACCCCGATAAAGTTGAACAGAATAAAAAATATCTTTTCTTGGTTTCTGATGCCATCAAGCGAATAGAAAACGTGGTGAAGGGACTTTTGAGTTTTGCCCGAAGAGAGGAATATCAATTCACCTCTGTTAATCCACGTGAAATTATAGATGAACTGAATGTCTTGATAGGGCCTAAATTAGAAAAGTCTAAAATAATATTTGAAGTGAATATTGATAATCGTTGTGAAATTTATTGCAGTAAGAATCATATTGAGCAGGTCCTTCTTAACTTGTGTCTAAATTCCATAGATTCATTAAACGATGTTGCAAAGGAAGAAAAAATCATTAAAATAAAGTTTTACTGCGACACACTATTTTCATATATCAGTATATTTGACAATGGCCAAGGCATTCCCCACGAAAATTTAGAAACAATTTTCGAACCCTTCTTTACTACAAAAGAAAAGGGGAA
>CAZULK010000234.1:0-3391 GCA_964621225.1 uncultured Melioribacteraceae bacterium
GCAGCTGCCGAGAGGAGGCAATACGTTAATTTCTATTTCTTGAATAATAATTTCGATCATCAATGGTTGGATTTCGGTAACAAATACATTGGTGAGATTGCTTTTTCGCCGGACGGTAATGAAATGCTGGTGACCAGTACTAATGAACTCTATTTTACGACTACAGATTATTCTGACTTGAGAATTACCAAAACAATTAATTTGAATGAGGCGTCTGCTGTTAATTCTGCATTTTATTTGCCCGGGAATAAAACCCTTGCTTTGGTTGGTAATGTGTTAATTATATATTCTTTAGTTGATAATGAAATACTGGTTCTAAAAGAAATAAATTCCCTTTTTTCTATAATAGACCGCAAAGCAATGAAGTTGATTATTCCCCAATCCAACCGATTTACTTTTTACAAATTAAAAAGGCATTGGCGGAAAATTAGTTAATACCCGCAATATCTTTTCGAGAACACCCCGGAAACGAATATTGACTTTTTAGTTTCCTTTTATTAAATTGGAAACCAGAAAAACTAAAATAGTTTCCAAATATGATTGAAGAGAAAGAAAAAATATTAAACACAGCTGAAAACATCTTTTTGGCAAAGGGTTTTTACAGAACAACCGTGGATGATTTGGCTAAATCCTTAAGGATGAGCAAAAAAACAATTTATAAGCATTTCCCCAATAAAATGGAATTGGTTGCCTCTCTTCTAAACAGAATAAAGGAAAGCCTATCTCGAAATATTGAACTGATAGTTGCCAGCGATAAAAATTCTATTGAAAAACTCCATTCAATTTTTAAGTTCGTCGCTTTCAGAACAGAGAAAATAAAAGGTCCGTGGTTGGAAGATATTCAAACCCATTCACCCCAGCTTTGGAAAGAAGTTGAGTCATTCAGAAATAAAGTAATACTGAATAACATCATTAAAATTATTAAATCCGGTCAAGAAGAAGGAATGATAGTAGAAGAATCACCTATTCTACTTGTTAATATACTCTTGTCTGCTATCAATGGTGTTGTCAATCCGGAATTTCTCATCAATACGAATATATCGGTCAAAAAAGCTGCCGAAGTAACCATTTTTACAATAATGAATGGAATGATGACGCCAAAAGGAAGAAGATTATTAAAAAAAATAAAAGGTAAATCAAATGAAGAGTAATAAAATATGGATAATGCCGTTATTGATTTTACTTTACGCATGCGGGAATGGAAATGAAAACTTTATTTCCGAATCCGGCATTGCTGAGTTTAAATCCGTATCCGTAACTGCACAAACTCCGGGTGAATTGGTAAAACTATACTATAATGAAGGAGACATGGTATCAAAAGGTGATACCATTGCCGAGCTGGATCACGAAAAGCTTTCAATTCAACTGGAACAAGCCGAAGCAAACTTAAAAGGAGCTATTGCTCAACTGAATTTGCTGAACAACGGTGCGAGAAAAGAAGACATTCAAACTACCAAAGCACAGTTGGATATTGCACAATCTAATTTGAGTTTAGCCGAAAAGAATTTTAACCGGATCAATTCACTTTTTGAACAGTCGAGCGCATCAGAAAGTCAATTGGACGAAGCTAAACTAGCACTCGATATTGCAAAAGCAAATTACAATAAGGCAAAATCGCAATATCAAAAGATCAGTAATTTTGCACGAAAGGAAGATATTCAAAGAGTGGAAGCTCAAGTGGATGCAGCCAAAGCAAACATAGAACTTCTCAAATCGAAAATAAATGATTCATATATTGTATCTCCAATCGACGGCATAATATCGGAATTATATTATGAAACCGGGGAAGTGGTCCCGGCATATTCCGTTGTTTGTGATTTGATCAATTCATCTTCGGTCGAAGTGGAGATATTTATTTCCGAAACCGATCTCGGTAAGGTAAAAAGAGGAATGGAAGCAAAAATTTCATCCGATTCCTTCCCCGATGAAAAGATTACCGGACACATAACCAATATTGCGGAAGAGGCTGAGTTTACTCCGAAAACAATTCAAACTAAAGACGAAAGAACGAAACTGGTTTACAGAATAACGATTACAGCTGACAACAAAGAGCAAAAGTTAAAAGGCGGAATGCCGGTTGATGTTGAGATAGAATTGTAATGGAAGAAGTAATCAAAATAGAGAATTTTTATAAAAGTTACGGCAAAGTAGAAGCCGTAAACGGAATAAATCTGTCTGTTATGAAAGGCGAAATGTTCGGATTGGTGGGTCCCGACGGGGCCGGAAAAACAACCACAATAAGAACACTTTGCGGATTACTTAAACCCACTTCCGGAAAATTGTTGTTATTCGGTGAAGAGTCGTTCGAACAAAGAAGGAATATTCGTGAAAGGATTGGATATTTATCTCAAATATTCAGTCTTTACGGTGATCTTTCTGTTGACGAAAACATCGAATTTTTTGCGCGGATTCATAACGTAAAAAATTTTGAAAAAAGACGTGACGAATTGCTGGAGTTCACAAGGCTGAAAGAATTCAGAAATAGACCGGCTGAAAAACTTTCCGGCGGAATGAAACAAAAACTTGCATTGGCTTGCAGTCTCATTCATTCGCCCGAAATTCTTTTCCTCGACGAACCGACCACCGGAGTGGATCCGGTTTCCCGTCGGGATTTTTGGAAAATATTATCACAATTGTTATCGGAAGGATTAACCGTGCTGATAACAACACCATACTTGGACGAAGCGGAAAGGTGTTCCCGTGTTGCACTTATGAATAAAGGGGAAATTCTTTTATGCGATTCTCCCGATAAAATAAAGGAAAGCACAAATACCAAATCAATTGAACTGGTTTGCAATCCGATGAGAAAAGCCAGGGATATACTGATTCAGAATGGTTACGAAGTTCAATCCTTTGGCGACCGTTTAAATTTGATTGTACCATTTGATTTTGACGAAAAGGAAATTCACAATCTATTCAATGAAAATGAAATTGAATTGATTTCCCAACGTGAAGTTGAATTGTCTTTGGAAAATGTTTTTATCCATTTAATTAAAGAAGCATATTAAGAGGATGCTATGAAAAAGTTTGTCTTATTTGTTTTTGCAGTTACTACTTTGATACAAGCACAAAGCTTTACACTGGAGCGGAGCTTGGAAGTAGGGCTTTCGAACAGCAAAACATTAAATATTTATAAATCCGAAAAAATTATTAGAAATGCAAAGGTTGATGAAATATCATCGCAGTTCTATCCACAAATATATACTTCGTTTGCATACACGAGATTGAGCGATATTCCGCCTTTTTCAGTTAAGGTCCCATTCTCTCCAACGCCGTTAAAAATTCAAGATGCATTGTTGAATTATTACGTAATCAATGCCGGATTTAATTTGCCTATTTTCATGGGATTTAAACTAACTTCCTTAAAGGAAGCGGCTTTAATGCAAGCGAA
>CAZULK010000235.1:0-3384 GCA_964621225.1 uncultured Melioribacteraceae bacterium
TTTACAGAACAGGGGATGTATTCATTTGGTTTACCGGTTTTGGTCTTGCCATGACCATCACCATGATAGCCGGGCTATTGGTTTTGGTGGTAATCAATTCGACTTCATATTTTTATCCCTCCGAATTGGCGCAAGTTGAACTCAAATCGGGTGATAAATTTCTGGGTGAAATTAGAGTTGAAGAGGAAATTCCCAAATTAAACCTTCCCGATAGCTTGAAAGAATCGGAGTTAAAAAGATATAAATTAAAAATTGGGAACAGAGATTTATATGGCTTAGACTTTAGATGGTTCGACGAAAGGGAAATACAAAAAATTGAATATAATGAATCGGCTGCAGTTATCGAAAGAACCGAATATGGAAATTTCCACGGGTATCTTAAAAGCCTAAATATTGAAGACAGCACAATTACTTCTGATAATTCTGATTTCGATGAAGTTGTTGATGATGCGATCAAATATACTTCTTCTTTGAGAGATGAAATTACTTCATTGGAAAAGAGTGATATAGGAGAAGTAAACTACGATATTGAAAAGCTTAGATTAGAGATAAAAAAGATAAAGTATTACGAAGAAGATTCAACTGAAAAACAAAACCGGATTGCAGAACTTGAAAATCAAATTGCATTTGAAGAGAACAGATACCACCAAATTTCTCATAAGGCTGATTCACTTAGAGAAATCGGTTCGAAATATATTTTGAAGATAGCCGACGCGATGGGGAACAAAAAAGAAATTCCACTTCTGAAAATTGTGAATGTTTATTACCCGAATAGAATGGGAATGTTTGATAAAGCCGGATTCATGTTCAGCAAAATAGTTTCATTCTTAACTGATGATCCACGAGAATCGAACACCGAGGGAGGAGTATTTCCGGCTATTTTCGGTACGGTGATGATGGTAATATTGATGAGTTTGGCAGCTGTACCATTCGGTGTGATCGCAGCATTGTATCTCCGTGAATATGCAAAACAAGGTGTATTTGTCAGAACGGTTAGAATTGCGGTCAACAATTTAGCAGGTGTTCCTTCAATAGTATTCGGTGTCTTCGGGCTTGGATTTTTTATCTACTTTGTTGGTGGCACAATCGATCAATTATTTTATCCGGAATCTTTGCCAACCCCAACTTGGGGAACCGGTGGAATATTGTGGGCTTCTTTAACACTGGCATTATTGACTGTTCCGGTTGTTATCGTATCGACAGAAGAAGCACTTGCGGCAATACCGCGGGGAATAAGGGAAGCTGCATTGGCTTTGGGAAGCACTAAATGGCAGATGATCCGCAAAGTTGTTTTGCCGGCTGCTACACCCGGAATATTGACGGGAGTGATTTTAGCAATGGCTAGAGGTGCCGGAGAAGTAGCGCCTTTGATGATTACCGGTGTAGTGAAATTGGCTCCTAATTTACCGTTGGATGGTTTCTTCCCGTTTTTTCACTTGGATAGAAAATTTATGCATTTAGGATTTCACATTTACGATGTGGGATTCCAGAGTCCTAATGTGGAGGCTGCATTGCCAATGGTATATATGACTACATTACTCTTGATAGGTATAGTGCTCCTTTTGAATATAAGCGCTATGGTTATCAGAAATAGATTGAGAGAAAAATATAAAGCATCAACATTTTAGTTAGAGGTAGGATTGGAACAGGTATTGGAAATAACAGAAAAGAAAAAAGAGAAGAGAGTGGACAGTAAGGGAAAACATTACGACAAAATAATTGTAAAAGACTTAAATTTCTTTTACGGAAATGCACATGCATTGCATGATATATCTATGAATATTAAATCGAAAAGAGTAACGGCTTTCATCGGTCCCTCGGGGTGTGGGAAATCTACATTCCTCAGAACTTTAAACCGAATGAATGACCTCATCGATGGAACGAGGGTAGAAGGGGAAATTAAAATTGATGGGACGGATATATATCATCCTGATGTGGATGTTGTAGATTTGAGAAAAAAAGTTGGAATGATATTCCAAAAGTCGAATCCCTTCCCTAAATCCATTTATGAAAATGTTGCATATGGACCAAGAGTCAACGGTTTATTCAAAGGAGATAAAGCAGGATTGGATGAAAGAATAGAAAGCAGCCTAAAAAAGGCGGCACTTTGGGACGAAGTGAAAGACAGATTGAATGATTCCGCTCTTGGTCTATCGGGTGGGCAGCAGCAAAGATTATGTATTGCCAGGGCATTGGCCATTGAACCTGAAATACTGCTTATGGATGAACCGGCAAGTGCATTGGATCCAATATCCACGGCTAAGATTGAAGAACTGATTTTCGAATTAAAAGAAAATTATACGATCGTAATTGTTACCCATAATATGCAGCAAGCTGCAAGGGTGAGCGATTTCACGGCATTTTTCTATTTGGGCAAATTAATTGAATTCGATAAAACAAATAAAATATTTACGAATCCGGGACAAAAACAGACCGAAGAATATATAACCGGAAGATTTGGTTAAGAGGTGAAATAATGGAAAGACATTTTGAACAACAACTTGAAAAGCTAAAGAAAAGACTGATTAAAATGAGCAGTTTGGTTAATGAACAGGTGGAAGAAACTTTAACTGCTTTTACAAAAAGAGACACCGAATTGGCAAAGAATATTATAGAAAATGAAGACAAGGTTGATAAATTCGATGTCAAAATTGAAAAGCAATGTTTAAAACTTGTAGTGCTCAATCAACCCGTTGCAATGGATCTGAGATTTGTTTTTTCTGCGATCACAATAAATACTAGTCTGGAAAGAATTGGTGATTTAGCCGGAAACATTGCCAGAGAAATAATTGATGTAGAATATACGAATGATGATCTTGAAATAATAGATTTCGATGAAATATTAAACATTTCCAGGCAAATGCTAACAAAGTCAATAGATTCGTTCATCCAACGGAATGCAGATTTAGCGAAAGAAGTTTTTGAATTGGAAGCAAAAATGAATAAACAAAGGGATGAGCTTTCGAAAAAAATTAAAAGTCTTATGAAAGAAAACAAATTGGACATAGACAAAGCTCTTTTCTTTTATGATACGGTTCAATCTCTTGAAAGAATGGGCGATTTATGCACAAATATTGTGGAAGATGTTTATTTCATTATTGAAGCACAAAATATCCGTCATAAATATGCCGATATTCTTTTTGGGGAAGAGGATAGCTAGATAATCATACAAAAATATTTTAAGAGAAAATTGCGTGAAATTATCCGCATTGGGAAGAGTACGTGAAAGAAGAAACTAAACTAACCACAAAACAATAGGAGATATAATGAAGAGAATATCTACACTCTTAGCAATAATTGTTCTATGCACTTCCGCTGTGTTTGCCCAGGGCAAAGTAACAGGAAAAACATATTTCGATTATACTTACAACCCGGATGGAACAC
>CAZULK010000236.1:0-3380 GCA_964621225.1 uncultured Melioribacteraceae bacterium
TAGTTAAAGTATTCAAGCTTTATTTTGAATGAATTTAAATTATCAGTTGGAACAGTTGGTTCAATAAAATAGTTTTCCGTTCCTATTTTCAAATTTGGTTTTTCCGGCAATGTTAATTTTATAATTGGATCACCAAAGTATGTGTTGGTTAAAACAAAAAGATTATTCACATTACTGCTGCCGTATTGATAAATCAAATCTTCCTTCGCAGAGATCAATGAAGACGAAATATTATGAGTGGAATCTTTTAATAAGTGCTCATAGAAAAGTTTTGGAACTGTAACAGCAGTGGATAGAAACCCCAATGAAGAATTTCCTATGTATGCAATTGCTTGACCATCCTCCGATAGTGTGAATAATTCCGAGAACGATGTTACATCCGGTTCGGCAAATCTTCCGGTGGAACATCCGAAATCAGTAATCAAAGGATACCGGTCGTAATCATTAAGAAGTTGATAAGCTTCGGTAATCGAATTATCCCAAGTTCTTGTTCCACTATGACCAATATAGGAGATGAATAATGCGCCTTTCTTAAACACGGAATTAACTTCATCGTCTGAATAAGGTCCAAAATTCGTTTTGGGATTTAGTGTTTTATAAAAATGATGAATATTACCACCAATAGGTTTGGGAGCTGCTATATTATTGATTATAGTTTCGTTTACATTTCTTAACTGATCCAACTGGGATTGGTTGTCTCCCGTCCCACCGGATAAAAACAAAAATGTTTTATTCCACTCATTAAACGGTTGTGATAAATATTTTTTATGTCTATTGAAATATCTTTCGAACTCATCCCTATTTGATGCTGCTAATCTTCCGATTATCATTTGAGGAATATTAGCCCCGGTAGAATCCCACATTACAAACCAATTATCGCTCACGGATGCACCGAACGAAGGCACATAATTTGTTATCTTAGGATAATTTTGATTTATGTGTTTATTCCCGTAATAATCATACGTTGCTGATCCGACAAGAAAAACGTACTTTGGTTTAGGTGTTTTCCACTCATTATTGGCAGAGATCAGGAAATCCTTTATTGCCTCAGGATTAAAAAATCCATAAGAAAATTGATTGTAAATATCTTCCACATCCACAACAACCGGATTTATACCATATTCAGACTTAATAAAATTAGAATATTCTATTGCTAAATCCCAAAAGTATTTATGTGTTATAAGAATATAATCAGCCTGAATATTAGAGTCTTTTAAGTTGTTAAGATGGTCAAAATACTTTAGCCTAGCTTTTAAGGGTTTTGCTTCCGGTTGAATGAAATAATGATCTTCAGCCTTAACTGAATCGGAAAAATAGAGATCATTTCCAGCAAACTGATAATCGAACTTTTGATATTCCGAACCAATTTTCCAAATCGAATAATTCTGGTTTGTGAAATTAAGTAATTTGATAGTATATAAATCCGGTCGAGATATAAATGGGAATGAAAACTTCAGGGAATCGTTTTCCCCCACAAGATATTTTGTATATTCTAATTCAAACCAATCATTTGCTATCGCATTCAAAGTTGCCGTAGTGGGCAAGGAATTAAGTTTTAAGTCAATAGCATCACCGGAAGAAAAATTGGATGCAGAATAATTGCACTCTACAATACCTTTTTGGTACTTATTAATATATGTAGAATCTTGTTGTTCAAAATTATTAATATTTGCGGTCAATAAGTGCGCATCGGAAAACACATTTGAAGCATAATCTTGAAATTTTATAATTCCCTTCACATATCCGCCGGAATAAAGGTTTGTCAATGTGAATCGCTTGCTTCTGGTACCGGTATTTTGCAATCCTTCTATCCAAGTTTTATTTGTAGCCCAATAAGGCATTTCCCTCTGCACTAAATCCGACATCGAAAAATCGAACCAGTTGTTTTTTTCTTGGTGAATTATTTCTGAATAATACTCCAGAGTATCGGCACTGCTTCTGAAATTATTAATTAATACACGTTTACCGTAACTACCTCCCCAAGTTAAAAAATAAACAGTGGTATCGGTATAACGGTTGAGGTATTCATTATAAGGTTCGCCATCAAGGGAAATTTTTCTATGATTACCGCCGTAATTCTTCCTTCCGGGGAATTCGATGTAATCACCTGTATCAAATGAATTGTCATCTTCCCCGGCAATAAATATCGGTATTTCCATTCCCTTATAAAATAATTTGAACGATTTAGGATCAATCGTGTTCGTATTTATTCCTATTGAATCTAATTCTGTTTTGGTTATTGAGTAAATCCCATCATTTGCAAATGATATTTTTAAATAACTTGAATTAAAGTCAATCCAATCATCTGGCTTAGACGTGGGGTATTTATATTTATGCATGATCTCATCGGAGACAAGAAAATTTTTTTCGGTGTGGTAATTAAAATTTTCAATTTGAGATTTGAATGTTGCAATAATATTAATTTGGGTCGGTATTTCTATTCTGTTTGCCTTAATTGACGGGTAAATTTTAAGATGAATAAATTTTTTGAATCGATGGATAAATTCTCCTTGCAACTTAAACAATGGCAAAGATTCATCATCATAATTTGAAGCATTTATTTCAATTGATTCTTCATTTAATTTATATACGGAAATCTTTGTAGGACTTTCGGGCACATTGAGGAAAATATCTATTGCAGGTAGCTCTTGTTTTGCAGATAACCCGACATTGAACGCAGACTCAAATACTCTCTTTTGCCAAATTTCTTTGTCGATTTCAATTTTAACTTTTAAATTTCTGCCATTAGAATTGGATTCTAATATTCTTATATTTGCATATACCAGTATCGGGATGACAAAAAATATTACAATGCTCTGCTTTAAGGATTTAAACATTTAATCTTGAATGATAAAATTTTTTAATACACATATTAATATAAAAAATGCGCAAGAACTAAAAAATGAATTTTATAAAGCGCTTGATAATAAACAAAAAGCCATCTTTTATTATTTAAATTCTTACTCATTCTATTTAGTAGAAAAAAACAATCAGTTTCGAAATGCTTTCAATTCAGCAGATTACATATTTCCTGATGGTATGAGTATTGTGTTCGCTCTACGAATGCTTAAAGGTATTAGACTAAAAAAAGAATCTCCGAATAATTTTTTACCCAAAATGCTTTTCGGGAAAAAGGATTTAAGAATTTTTCTCTTGGGTTCAAAAGAGGATATTGTTTCGAAAGCTGGTAGTAATCTTGAATCAAACTTCGATAAATTGAAAGTCTGCGGATACCATCACGGTTATTTTACTGAAGAGAAAAGTGAAAGCTTAATTGAAAAAATAAACAGTTCAAATCCGAATTTGTTGTTAGTCGGAATGGGAATGCCGAAATCGGAATTATGGATTCATCAACATAGGAACTTGTTAGGAGATTTTCC
>CAZULK010000237.1:0-3332 GCA_964621225.1 uncultured Melioribacteraceae bacterium
ATCAACATTTTACGAAGCAGAACTTTATCATCAAAACTACTACGACAATAATAAATCGCAACCTTATTGCAGTTTTGTGATTACACCTAAGATCAAAAAATTTGAAAAAGTTTTTAAGGACCTGCTCAAGAAGGAATAATAATAGAAAACCGGCATCTTCTTTTTTAAGAATAGCACTACAGCTGTTCTTAATTGCCATTTTAAAAAGCAATTCATTATTCATAAATTAGAACAATAAATACTTCACAATGATGAAGTTACTTTCGAAAACAAATATCAAATTTATCGGAAGTGCCGGAATTGCCATCATTATTTTCTTTGTATTGATTTTCTTCTGGTATTCCAACTTAGTTGATAATGCAATCAACTCTCACCAACAATATCAATTGCAGATGGGTAAAACATTGATTGCCGCTATCGAGCAATCACTGAATAATATTCAAAATCACCTTGAAAGAATTGAACACGAACTTGAAGAAAGCGATGCGGATGCAATAAGTATAGAAGAATTGGTTGATACAGATCTTCTGGAAGCCGGAATTGATGATATTTTTTACTATAACAATAATATCGCAATCTCATTATATAAACCACAAAACGGGGCGCCCGAACTAAACGAAAAGTTAGATGATTTTACAATAGGATTTCAAAACCTTGGCTTGGATTCCATCAGCAAATCCGCAAATTATTTGTTCTTCAAAAGATGGAAAACATCCGACGGCATTGTAACTATTGCAGCAAAAATCAAAATGAATAGATTTATTCGCTACTTTACCAAATATCTGGAATTATCGAAATTGGACTTCGTTTGGGTATTGGATAGCGAAGGATACTTGGTTTATCATCCCAAACATAATGAGATGGTGATGAGAAATATTTTCAAATCTTCCTACAAATGCAAAGGCTGTCATAAGTCCTTTGAAATGCAACAAAAAATGTTGAAAAGCTCGGACGGAAGCGCCATCTATCTTGTGGGGAAAGAAGAGAAAAAAGTAATGTCTCACATAAACTTGAAATATGCCAATATTTCCTGGGTCTTCGCTGTTTCAACTTATTATACCAAGATAATAGGAGATCTTACAAACCAATTCGAACTATTAGGTATTACAGCAGTAATGGTATTCTTTATTATCGGAGGAAGTTTTACTGCAAATTATTTGTTGAATATTAAAAGATTGAAAGAAAAAGAAGAAAAAAAATTATTAGAAAAAGAGAGATATTATCAGGATTCCATTTCCAACATTTCCAAACTTGCGTCTATGGGCGAATTAGTTGATACAGTAGCTCACGAAATAAATACACCAGTAGGAATTATTTCAGCATTGATAGACAATGCGGAATATTCACCCGGGAAAACATTTTCTGAAGAAGAAATTGAAATCATAAAAAAACAAATTTCAAGGATTACCAAATACACAAAATCACTTCTGAATTATTCGCAAAGATTACCGTTTAATCCCGATTATCACAACATGCAGCTTATCGTAAAGGAAATAATTGCTTTACTACGTCACAGAATTAAAACTAAAAAAATCAAAACCAATTTCAATTTTTCGGATGATTTACCGGAAATAAGATGCGACAAAGACATGATGGAGCAGGTATTTTTCAATATCATCAATAATGCCATCGATTTCATAGAACCCAATGGAAAATTAAACATTTCATTAAATATTAGCGAAGAAATATTAAGAGAAAACGTTAAAGAAAAGGTTTTGAAAATTATAATTGAAAATAGTGGAGAAAAAATTCCGGATGAAAATAAAACGAAAATTTTCGATGCTTTCTTTACAACTAAAGAACCCGGAAAAGGGACAGGGCTGGGATTGTATATAGCGAAAAATATAATCTTACGACACGAAGGAAAGATCTTTCTAGACGAAAAGTCTGAGCTTACGAGATTTGTTATTTTATTACCGGTAAAACTATCATGAAAGTTTTGATAATAGATGACGAATTGGATATGTTAAGAAGTCTTGAACTTCTTCTTACCAATGCAGGAATGGTAGTTCTGACCGAAAGTAATCCGGAAAAAGGTATTAAGGCGGCAGTCGAGCAGAATATTGATATTCTCTTGTGCGATTTATTTATGCCTGAGATTGACGGATTTCAAATAATTAAATCGGTTTTAGAGAAAAAACCGAATTTACCGATTATAATTTTTTCTGCTTACGGAACGATTGAGAGAGCGGTAGAAGCAATGAAATTGGGAGCGTATAATTTCATCGAAAAACCGTTTAATGCCGAACATTTAATACTGTTGTTGAAGAGAGCCTATGAACATAGTCAATTGGTCGAAGCTAATACAAATCTTCTGTTGGATGAAAGTGTTGTAAATTTTAACGGTATTACAACACGTAATTATTATATGAAGAGAGTTATTGAACTGATTAAAAAAGCTTCGGCAACGGATGCAAATGTTTTGATAACGGGTGAAAGCGGGACGGGTAAAGAACTCGTTGCAAAGGCAATTCATAAATTGAGTAAAAGAAACAACGGACCGTTTGTTCCTGTTAATTGCAGTGCCCTTCCGGTTGAATTATTCGAAGCGGAATTATTCGGATATGAAAAAGGTTCATTCACCGGAGCAAATTCTTCCAAAATTGGTTTGATTGAAGCAGCTAACAAAGGCAGTTTTTTTATGGACGAAGTTTTCGAAATTCCCCCCGCAGTACAGGTTAAAATGTTGAGGCTTTTGCAGGAAAAAAGTTTTCGCAGAATCGGTGGAAAAGAAATAATTGAAGCAGATGTTCGTTTTATTGCGGCAACCAATAAGAATAAAGAGGAATCTCTCAATAGCGGGTTTGTTAGGGAAGATTTTTATTATCGATTAAATGTATTAAATATAGATCTTCCTCCATTAAGGGAACGTAAGGACGATATCATATTATTGGCGGAATTATATCTTGATAAATACTCGCAAGAGAATGGAAAAAGCATCGAAGGATTTGACGACGAAACGATAGAAAAATTATTAAATTATCGATGGCCCGGTAATGTTCGTGAACTTCAAAACGTAATTCAAAGGGCTGTATTTTCTTGTAATTCAAACAGAATTAAAACTTACAATTTATCCGGAAGAATAAAAGAAAACATAGATCCGGATAAGTTTAACTCAAAAACATTTGCAGAAGCTAAAAGAGAAACACTCGAGAAATTGGAAAAAGATTACCTCTTTTTTCTCCTCGAAAAGTATGCGGGGAATGTAACAAAAATGTCGGAAAACTCAGGTTTTACCAGAAGACACATTCACAGATTATTATCAAAATATAAAATAAATCCCAAAAATTGGCGACACAATTGAGACCTAAATATCACACCAATTATTAACT
>CAZULK010000238.1:0-3328 GCA_964621225.1 uncultured Melioribacteraceae bacterium
GAGTTTTTTTCTTCACTTTCATCCAAATATCCCGAGTTCGAAGAGAAGTTCAAAAAGTTTAAAGAAAACAAGCAGAAAGAAAACAACCGCGATTTGATGCAATTTATAATGGAAGAAAGCGAGTTTATAAATAAAGAAGAAAACATTTGGATGAAATCCGTAATGGAGATAATCCGTGATACGGCATTGTATTTTTCCCCTCAAATAAGAACCAAAATAATGAACGAAGGATGGGCAAGCTACTGGCACGAAAAACTCTTTTTGCAGGATGACAGAATTAAGGGTAACGAAGTGGCATTCGCAAGAATAAATGCAAAGGTTACCGCTCTTTCCAAAGTGGGATTGAATCCATATGCCGTTGGCTGGAGATTATTCATGCATATAGAAGAGATGGCCAACAAAGGGAAATATAGTTATGAATACAGAAAGATGAGCGGGTTTGAGGAAAGGGAAAAGTTTGATAAAAAAATGGATTTGGGAAAAGAGTTTATTTTTCATGTGAGGGAAAATTATAACGACTCTACTTTTATCAATTCCTTTATTGATCAAGAGTTTGTGGATAAGTTCAAGTTAATGGTTGTCGGTCAAAGAATAAATCCCGACAAAATGGTAAAAGAGTATTACGTAAAGAGTAAAAAAGCAGAAGACTATAAAAAGATGATACTCGATTCACTTTATCATCCTCCTGTAATTAAATTCGAAAAAGATAAAAACGGAACGCTAAAACTTAATCACCAATTCGAAGGGAAAGAATTGTACCGTGATTATATTAACAACACTCTGATAGGTATTGAATATTTATGGGGAAATAAAGTTACGCTTAAAACAACCGAGATAGATTGGGAAAGAATAAAAAGAATGAAAGAAAAAGATCCGTCAATAAAGTTTGAAGACATAAAAGATCTTCCGCTGCAAAAGGTTCGATACGTTTGCAAAGACAAGAAAGTAACAAAACAAAAAATTTCGTAATCGCCATGTTTACAAAAGTCGGAAAAAATATAAAACCCGTATTCGAAACCTTAAACAAAAGGCTTCGTCCCGATTATTTGACGAGGGTATTGAACTACGGGGAATTTCTATCGCTCACGTCGGAGAAGCCGATGCTTGTTCTGAGAAATGTATTTCAGCTTTTCAGCGATATGATACATTATTACGTGGAAGAAGACGACGAATACAAAGATGATCCGCAAAATATAAATTATAAAACAATCAATTGTGATAAGTTGTTGGTTAAAGATACTCCAACACCCTTCTTTTCCGACTTACCATTGGCAAACAGATTAGTAAGGCTAGCCGATTCCTTCAGGGAGGGAGCTCAACAAAACAAAGTGTATGTGTTTATTGGTCCGCCGGGAAGCGGTAAAAGTACATTTTTGAATAATCTTTTGCAGAAGTTTCAAGAATTCACACACACCGAAGCCGGTGCTTATTACGAAGTGCTTTGGCGAATTGACGAAAGTAAGTTCGGGGTAAAATTATCCGACGAAGTTAAAAATGTATTAAAAGAACATTATAAACTACCGAAAAAAGCATCAAAGGAAAGACATTCTTATCTGGAGTTTCAATGTCCCAGCCACGATCATCCAATTCTATTGATACCGCAAGAAATGCGTTTTGAGTTGCTGGAGCAATTGATTTCGGGCGAAGCAAAAATAAAAATATTTAACAAAAAAGAATTTTCATGGATATTCAATAGAAAACCGTGTACGATTTGTTCTTCTTTGTTTGATGCAATACTGGCAAGAGTCGGAAGTGCGGAAGATGTATTTCATATGATTTACGCAAAAAGGTTCTTTTTCGATAGAAGGCTTGCAAATGGTATTTCCGTATTTAACCCGGGAGACAAGGGACCAAAGGATGCCGTGTTATCCAATCCAGTTATTCAAAACGAACTGAGTTTATTATTCAAAGACAGTAGCGTAGTTGATTACATATATTCAAATTATGCAAAAACCAACAATGGCGTTTATGCTTTAATGGACGTAAAAGGCTATAACGAAAAGAGATTTTTGGATTTGCACGGAATTATCAGTGAGGGAATCCATAAAGTTGATAATATAGAAGAGAATGTTAACTCTCTGTTTATTGCTGTTATGAATCCCGAAGACAAAGATAAAATTGCACAGCAAGAATCATTCAAAGACAGAATCAAGGAAATTTGCGTTAACTATGTTCTTAATTTTAACGAAGAGGTTAAAATATATTATCATTCGTTCGGCTCACAAATTAAGAAAAGGTTTTTGCCCGGCGTTCTTGAAAATTTTGCAAAGATAATTATTTCCTCAAGGCTTAATCCCGATTCTGAAGCAATGGAAGATTGGATTAAAGATCCCTCCAAATATTCAAGATACTGTGACGAGGACTTATTCCTTTTGAAGTTGAGTATTTATAACAATAAAATTCCCGAATGGCTGGACGAAGAAGATTTAAAGCGCTTTGATAAAAACATTCGAAGAAGAATTATACAAGAATCTGAAACCGAAGGTCAACAAGGTTTTTCCGGAAGGGAATCGATAAACATATTTAACGATTTTTACAATTCAACCAGAAAGAAAATTTTGGAATCTGACGGCAATAAGAAGTCGAGATTGATTGAGATGAAAGACATACTAGAGTACTTCGATAAACATGAAGAGTATTACGAAAGAATACCGCATGGATTTATCGATTCCATAATACGACTTTACAATTACAATGTATTACAGCAAATGAAAGAATGTCTCTTCCATCAAAACGAGGAACAGATAAGCAAAGATATCCAAAATTATCTTTTTGCATCCAACTACGATTTGGGCGAAAAAGTGTTGTCTCCTTATACAAACGAATACGTCGAGGTTACGGAGTCGTTCCTTTCTTCAATAGAGAACAATCTTTTGGCAAAGAATGTAAGTGACCAGGAAAGAAAGAAATTCCGCAAGGAAACAGCGGAGGAATTTACAATACATCTTCAACAAATGCAGGCAAGCGATTCATCAATAACTAAAACGCCCATTTATAAAGAGCTTTATAATACCTATATAAAGAACCTGCGGAAAAATATATTCCAACCATTCGTGGATTATGCTTCGTTCGAAAATGCAATTAAAGAATACGGCACTTCCAAATTCCAGGTTTACGACAATCGTACTAAAGAACAGGTGTCCTATCTAATCAAAAACCTGATCAATAAATTTAAATACAGCGACGAAGGCGCAAAACAGATCTGTCTTTATGTACTGCAAAATAAAATAGCAGAGCAGTTTACAGAAGAATAAATCTTGTTTCTATTTCCGTGCCGTTCCGAAAACCCACTCTTCCGCAAAAGAGGGAATGTAAACCGATCTGTAAC
>CAZULK010000239.1:0-3280 GCA_964621225.1 uncultured Melioribacteraceae bacterium
GTTTAAAAGATTACTGTCGCAAAAGTATCTCATTCGTTTCTAAAATTTTTCCCTAAAAGGATATAATTTCTCTATTTACTGATAGTTCTAATGAATCACAACCTGGATGAAATATTCAAATCGCTATCAAGCCCTTCATTCAATTATTTTGAATAATTTGCTCTTATACAGCTTCACAAAGTTTTTATTAATTTATTTCTTTATTTTTGAAGCCTAAATTTTGAGGAATTAATGGACCTGATTGAAAAGTTAAAAGACATTAAAAAGAATTACGACGAGATAAATGCTCAATTGGCTGATCCAGCAAATATGAGTGATCAATCAAAATTAATTGAGTTGAGTAAAAAACGAAGCGAATTGGAAGAAATTGTGAATGCATTCAACGAATATGAAAAAACCGTTGAAAGCATTGAAGAATACGAAGAGATCATTGATTCCGGAGAAGATGCCGAATTGGTTGAAATTGCTGAGGCGGAAATTGACGGACTGAAAGAAAAAAGAGACAAATTGGAAGATGAAATAAAACTTCTTCTAATTCCCAAAGACCCGAACGATGATAAAGATGCCATAATGGAAATAAGGCAAGGGACCGGCGGCGAGGAGGCAGCGCTTTTTGCAGCCGATTTGATGAGAATGTATACCCGCTTCATAGAACTGAAAGGGTGGAAATATGAAATTATTGAGTTGAACGAATCATCCGGTTTGGGAGGAATTAAAGAAGTTGTGATGAATATCCACGGCAAAAATGTTTACGGAGATTTGAAATTTGAGAGCGGTGTTCACAGGGTACAGAGAGTTCCGTTAACGGAAGCCAGCGGACGGGTTCACACATCAGCCGCATCGGTAGCCGTTCTACCCGAAGTGGAAGATGTGGAAGTTGAAGTTGATCCGAATGATTTGAGAATTGATGTTTACAGAAGCGGTGGCGCCGGGGGACAAAATGTGAATAAAGTTGAAACCGCAATCCGCATTACTCATATTCCCACCGGAATTGTAGTTCAATGCCAGGACGAAAGATCCCAGTTGAAAAACAGACAGAAGGCAATGAAAGTATTGAAAGCCCGGTTGTACGACTTGAAAATGAGTGAACAAAACAGCGAAATAGCGGCTCAAAGAAAATCGATGGTGAAAAGCGGCGACCGGAGCGATAAGATAAGAACTTATAATTTCCCGCAGAACAGGGTCACCGACCACCGAATCGGCTTGACGCTATACAACCTTTCCAATATTATGGAAGGAGAATTATTCGAACTTATAGAAAAATTAAAATTAGCCGACAGAGCCGAACGTCTTAAGGAAAGTTAATCCTTCTCTTTTATGTTTTCCAAAAGACGGATGAGAAAAACCAGAATAAATCCAATAGACGAAAGGAATACATCGTCTAAAACTATTTCGAATGTTGGTTGAGTACCCAGTAAATGTCCCAACGCTTTTGTGAGGATTAAAATAGAAAAGAAAGCCGCAAATCCCGCCAATCCGGATTTCACCGGAGCTATTACATATTCGGAAATGTAAAACATGATGTTTGTTTTGCTTTCCGAAACTTTTGTTTTGCCTTTTATAGCTTCTAACATTCCTCCCTCAAAATTATTAGTGCCCTAAATATGTAAATTTCTGTAAAGAACGTGTGTGAATCAGGTCACAAAGGTAAATTAATTTCTGTTATCAATCAATAGCACAAATTCTCCCTTGGGTAAATCTTTTGTCATTTTTTTGATTGCGTTTAAAGTTGCCCGGAAAAATTTTTCTTCCGGCATGGATATTTTATAAGCCAAAACGGCATTCTTATTCGCGCCTAAAATTTTTATGCAATCGTCCAACAGCCGCTGTAAACGGTACGGAGTTTCCATTAACACAATTAGTTTTTTTTCTCTTTTCAGATTCAGAAGTTCCTTCCTTCTTATTTCTTTTTTAGGAGAAAGCCAACCGTAATAGTAAAATTTTTCCGTATCCAATCCACTTGCCATCAAAGTGGGAATAAGACTCGTTGCACCGGGCAGGGGAATAACATCGATTCCAAAAGCCAAACACTCTTTCACAAGATAATGCCCGGGATCGGAAAATAAAGGTGAACCCGCATCGGATATGAGAGCACAATTTTTTCCCAATAATAATTTGTCGATTATTTCTTTGGTGTTCTCTTTTTCGTTATGCTCGTTTACGGAAAGTAATTCGTTTTTAATATCATATTCCCTTAATAATTTACTTCCCCGTTTGAATTCTTCGCAGATTACAAAATCGGCTTCTTTAAGAATTCTTAATGCTCTTAAAGTAATATCCTCTTTATTTCCTATAGGAGTTGGTATAAGATAGAGTTTACCTTTTTTCATATCACTTCCAACTATTTGCTTTATGCATTTTTGCCCCCTTCTCGTCGCTAACTGCATAGTCAAAAATAGGGAATACAGAATAGGCGCCAACTTCCCCCTCTTTGTTCATAGCCAAATAGCTGATTGAATTATAGCCTGATGTAGAAAGCTTGGCACCCCGTTCCACGGCAATTTTGCATGCTTCCAAGGGTGAATAACCTTCTCTCATTTTTTCTACAACGAGAAAACTTCCAACCGTTTTCATAGAGACTTCACCTTTTCCGGTTGCAACCGCTCCTCCAACATTGTTGTCCATATACAGTCCCGCACCAATTATGGGGGAATCTCCTACTCTGCCATGCAATTTATAATTCGATCCGCTGGTAGACACACCAACACTCATATTTCCTTTTCCATCAATTGCAATAAGACCCAAAGTATCGTGCCCTTCCTCGGCCTTCAATTTCTTTTTTGTCTTGAGATAATAATCTTTTGCTTCTTTAGTTAATAGATTAGTCTTTTCAAATCCGTTTGCCAGAGCAAATTCCAATGCGCCTTCACCTACAAGCATTACATGTTTTGTTGTTTCCATAACTTTTCTGGCTACAGAAATTGGATGGAGAATATCACTCAAAAATGCTACGGCGCCGGCATTACCTTTCCAATCCATAATGGCAGCATCAAGAGTAACTATTCCCTTATTATCGGGAAAGCCTCCCAATCCCACAGTATTAATATCCGGATCTTCTTCTATAATTCTTATACTCTTTTCAACTGCATCGAGGGAATTCATTCCGTTTTTCATTAGCTCAACGGCTTTGCCGGCAGCGCGGCTTCCGAAATTCCATGTAGCAACCGCTTTTACACCCGCATTCCCATTTGAAATAAAATTAAAACCCTTCGAATGTGAAATAGCAGAAGGCAATAACACGGAAGAATAAATGAATTTTCTGCGAGAAATTTTTTGCATA
>CAZULK010000240.1:0-3257 GCA_964621225.1 uncultured Melioribacteraceae bacterium
TCAACGGAATTGACAGATGCGGAAACTAATTTATTAAAAGCCGAAACCGATTTGATCAATGCTAAAATTAACGCAGAATTAATTTATAAACAATTGTTGAAATCGATTGGCAGAAGGATTTACTGATGTATTCCATTGAAACAAAAGAACTAACTAAAAGATTCGGCGATTTTGTATCGGTAGATCATCTGAATTTCAAAGTGAAGAAAGGTGAGATATTCGGTTTCTTGGGAGCCAACGGTGCCGGCAAAACCACTACGATAAAAATGCTTTGTGGAATTCTCGAACCTTCCGAAGGCGATGCTCTGGTAGGCGGTTACAGCGTTGTTAATGAACCTAACATGGTGAAAAACAATATTGGATACATGTCCCAAAAATTTTCCCTTTACAATGATTTGACTGTTGAAGAAAACATTGAGTTTTTCGGCGGGGTATACGGATTGAATTCAAATGAGTTGGAAGAAAGAAAAAAATGGGTTTTGGAAATTTCAAATTTGAAAGGGAAAGAAAAAGTACTAACTCAAGATTTACCGGGTGGAATAAAACAACGTTTGGCAATAGGCACGGCTGTAATTCATTCTCCGCAAATTGTTTTTCTGGACGAACCCACCAGCGGGGTTGATCCGATAAGCAGAAGAAATTTTTGGAATTTGATAAATGAGCTTTCAGAAGGCGGAACAACGGTGTTTGTTACAACCCATTATCTTGAAGAAGCAGAATATTGTTCGAATATTGTACTTTTAAACGCCGGCAAAATGATTGCAGAAGGGAATTCGAAATACTTAAAAGAGAATTACATCAAAACTCCCATTTATGAGATTACATCAAATTCCCCGATAGAGTTGATGAATTATTTACAATCGTTAAACATTACAAAAGAAGTTTCTCTGTTCGGTAATAAAATTCACCTTTCCGTAAGTGATGCGGAAATATCCCCCGTAATGATAAAAGAGAATATTTCGAAAGGCGGTTTTGAAATCAATACTATCGACAGAATAATTCCCACATTGGAAGATGTGTTCATTCATCTTGTGGAGGGGCAGTGATGAATTTATCCAGACTAAAAGCCGTTATAGTTAAAGAGATAAAGCATTTGCTGAGGGATAAAAGAATGCTTTTTGTAGTTTTCTTCTTTCCCGCTTTTCTCTTGGCTATTTTCGGTTATGCCGTAAATTTTGATGTTAAGAATATAAATCTCGGAGTTTACGATCAGAGCAATACGGCTATTTCAAGGGACTTTTACAAGGGGTTAACCGGTTCACCTTATTTTAATTTAGCTGCTGTAATCCGGTCACCCAAAGAAATAGACGAGGCACTCGATCATAAAAAAGCCCAAGTTGTATTGGTTATTCCTAAATCGTTTAACAAAGATATTCAAAGGATTGACAAGACAGCAAAAGTTCAATATATAATTGACGGTGTAGATGGAAATACGGCAGCAATAATAAAAAATTACGTGGAAGCATACACAGCGGGCTATACTCAGAAGTTATTGAATAAGAATTTCAATACTCGGATTCCATCTGTTTCGTCGCAACCGATATTTATGTTCAATCCGACAGTGGAAACCACAAAATATTTAATACCGGGATTGATAGCATTCATAATTATTGTTACGACAATTGTAACCGTATCACTTTCTCTTGTAAGGGAAAAAGAGCGCGGCACTATGGAACAGATAAACGTTTCATCGATAACCAACATGGAGCTTTTGGTCGGGAAAATATTTCCCTATCTACTTATCGGTTTGATAAATTCTTATTCGGTATTGTTGGCGGGACATATATTGTTCGGCATATCCGTTGCGGGAAGTCAATTCTTGTTATTCCTTTCGATACTCGTTTTTATAATTGCAAGTGCCAGCATAGGTATATTCATTTCGGTTGTGGCCGACACGCAGCAAGTGGCTTTCACAGCCGCTGTTTTTGCATCGATGCTGCCATCTGTAATTTTATCCGGCTTTATTTTTCCGGTTGAAAGTATGCCGGAAATCATTCAACCCTTTTCAAACTTAACTCCGGCAAAGTTTTTTATAATCGCCATAAGATCGATAATCTTGAAAGGAGTAGGATTGGAAGCATTCGGTCAGAATTTACTCTATCTGCTTATCTATCCCTTGCTATTCTCAATTCTTGCATTGGTTGTCTCTAAAAAACGGGAGGGAGCAGCATAATGAAACTTGTACTACATTTCATTAAAAAAGAATTCCTTCAATTCAAAAGAGATCCTAAGATGTTCGGGATCATACTTGTATCTCCCGTTATACAGCTTATTCTGTTGGGTTTTGCAGTAAATATGGATGTCGAGAAAGTTCACACTGTGGTTTACGATCAAAACAAAACCAAATACAGCAGAGAGTTTTTGAACGAGTTCAAAGGTTCCTCATATTTCAGTTTTGATAATTATTGCAACTCCTATGACGAAGTCCAAGCGAAAATTGACGACGGAGAAGCTATACTCGGCATTGTAATTCCGGATGATTTTTCTGAAAAGATAAACGGAGATGGTAACGCTGAAGTACAGTTCATTGTTGACGGCTCCGACGGAAATTCGGCATCGATTACTATGGGTTATACGCAAGGAATAATTCGCCAGTACAATACAAAACTTACCGCTTCATTCTTAAAAAGAAAAGGGATGAAGAGTTTTGAGCTTCCCATTATTGCTGAATCGCGGGTTTGGTTTAACCCGGAATTAAAGACCCGTGTGTATATGGTGCCGGCTATTGTTGGATTATTGCTTTCAATTATTACAATCATACTTACATCATTGGCAATAGTAAAGGAAAAGGAAATAGGCACGCTGGAGCAATTGATCGTTACTCCGATAAAACCGTATCAAATGATATTGGGAAAACTACTTCCTTTCTTAATGCTCGGGTTTTTGGCAGTGGGTATAATACTTACTGCAATGTATCTCTTTTTCGGTATAGCAATAAAAGGCTCGCTTCCGTTTTTATTGTTAGCTTCATTTGCATTTGTCCTTTCAACTTTGGGAATGGGATTATTTGTATCCACCATAACTAAAACACAGCAGCAAGCAATGATGATTGCAATATTCGTAATAATGATGCCAATGATTTATTTATCCGGTTTTGCATTCCCGATTGAGAACATGCCCAAGGTTATTCAACTTATTACTTATGTTATACCGTTGAGGTACTTTATAACTATTATCCGTGCGGTTATCTTAAAAGGATTGGGATTCGCAGAGTTATGGAAGGAATTGTTAATCCTTTTTGCTTTCGGTATTAGTAT
>CAZULK010000241.1:0-1061 GCA_964621225.1 uncultured Melioribacteraceae bacterium
ATTATTAGGAGAATAATGATTAAATTATTGTCAACCGGAGTAGAAATAATTGAAATGCTCCCTTGAAAATTCAATAAATTTTAGAAATTGTTTCTTCAGATAAATTATTTTTCTTAATTTTGAGCATACATTTACGGAGGAGAAAATGGATTATAAAAGCTTAATCAGAGATGTCCCGGATTTCCCGAAAGAAGGAATAATTTTCAAAGATATTACCACATTGCTGAAAAATGGGGAAGGATTCAATTCAGTATTAACAGATTTGTATGAAAAATCAAAAGATTTAGGTATTACGAAAGTAGTCGGAATTGAATCAAGAGGGTTTATATTTGGAGGAGCATTAGCAGCCAAATTGGGAGTAGGATTTGTTCCTATTCGCAAACCGGGTAAGTTACCTTCTGAAACTATAAGCGAATCATACCAATTAGAATATGGGGAAGATTCTATTGAGATTCACAAAGATGCGATTACCGGTGATGACGTGGTTTTGCTCCACGATGATCTGCTTGCCACGGGTGGAACAATGAAAGCTGCTTGTAATTTGGTTGAAAAATTAGGTGGTAGAATAGCTCAAATATCATTCTTAATTGAACTGGATTTCCTAAATGGTAGGGAATTACTAAAAAATTACGATGTCATTAGTTTAATCCATTATTAAAGTAATGGAGGAAACGCTTTATAAAACAATAACTTAGAGTATTTGCTTAAAAGGGAAGCTAAACTAATAGTTTCCCTTTTTTCATTATCTGTTTATTGTCAAACCAAATATCGGGCTTTTTAATCACCCCGTCGAGATGGATCCCAACACTTACATTTCCACCCATGGAAAGATTATTCCCGAGTGCTATGTGGGCTGTACCAAGAACTTTTTCATCTTCAAGAATCAATCCACTTAATTTTGCCTTATCGTTTGTTCCGATACCTATTTCGGCAATATTACGCCCTTTTCTTCCAAAGGGAGCAAGCATTTTTACTAATTTTTTAGCAGATTTCCCACCTGTAATACCGGTCGCAAATCCATTTTTTACTTCAATTTTTATTATTTCACCATCCATTTTTCC
>CAZULK010000241.1:1161-3219 GCA_964621225.1 uncultured Melioribacteraceae bacterium
GGCATTTAATCCGCGAATCATAATATCTTTTGTTATCCCCGGGAAGGTGGCAACTCTTGCTCCCAATGCTGATGCTGCTCTTCTGGCGTCGGTGTGGGTCAGTGACTTTGCAGTTGGACAAAGTATAACCGGAAATAATTTCATCAGTTCTGCAATTTCTTTTGGAGGTTCAGCTCCATTTACTTCTCTCTCTTTCATTTCCACGTAGAGAGCTTCGTAACCCATAGCAAGAGCATTTTCATAGAGGTTTACGCCAATTTCTCTTTTTACGTTATCCGAAATTATTAGAATTTTTTCTCTTTTCTTTGCTCCCATGCAATCCCGGATTGCTATTCTGGAAGCTTTATCCAATTTTGTTAATGCCATAAATCTACCTTAAAATGCTATTCCAATATTTAGTTGAACTGTTCCGGTAATTTTATTTCCTTTAATTAAACTCCCACTTTTTGATGCATCTACCAGAGGGTTACCTCTATCGTCCTCCAAGTTATCTATATTGAATATGTTATAACTTGCCGTACCTTCTATGCTTACATAGTTTGGGATAATTTGGATGATTAAACCTGATGCAACATAATAACTCACATCGGTTTTTGTTGTTTCATATTTAGATTGAGATACTATGCTCCCGCTTTCGGTTCTTACGTGTTCTACGCCAACGTCAAATACCGTGATGCCACCTTCAACAAGTTTTAAATCTATAAAACTTAACAGGGGGATACCAAAATCGATGCCGACTCCCCAATAATTTAATTTTAAGTTATATTTATCAATTCTTGTTAAGGTAGAAATCAGTTGAGTGAATTCTTTATTTTCATTGGATATTTGATAAAATCCTTTGGTAGAGACAAAATAATCGTCGAATTCCGCCCTGAAAATATTTGAACCGAATCTGTATCCGGCCGATTTTCCGAAATCCGGTTTGTTGCTGGTAAGATTTTCCAAATCAATTTGCTGTGAGATAAAACTATTAAAATTTGATGCATCGAATTGCACCAGAGAATATCCACCATAAATACCTGCCAATCCCAAACAACTGAATCCACAAGATTGGGAATAAGTAAAAGATGATGTTACCAATATGATCAGCGTAATTAGTTTTTTCATATGAGATCAATAAGTCATATTTTCTGATTATAATATCTTAATATAATAAAATTGCTTAAAATATTATTCTTCCTTCTTGAAAAGATTAATTAATTTGTTTTTATACATTTGCTTAATAAATAGCTCTACTCTTTCGTTCGGTTTTTCAAAATCTTCGCCCATTTCTTTCTTAAGTAATTCGGCAATTTCAAATACCGAATGTTTTCCATCGCATAAATTCCAAACGAAAGAACCGATATTATCTAAATCAATTTTCATAGGTTTTTGCGCCCAGCGCTTGAATATTGTTCTATCTAGCCAATTCAGCTTTTGTTTATAGAATAGAACCGTAACAAGTCCGTCATTTTCTTCGAACTCGCAAATTCTAACCGGATAAGCATCTTTGATATCACTCATTTCCAACCTTCTGTAATCCATTTTCCAATCCATGACCGTTCGGTCCCATTTCGCTTCGCCTCAGCATAAAGGCAAAGAAGAGTCCGAAAAATCCGAGAGGCGAGAAAATCCACATCCCGGTTTCATATCCGCCGGTTGCATCGTTGACGGCACCTATTCAAAAATTGAATCATACCAACTCTACGTTTCGAATCAGATTCATCAATCCACTATGTGTATCCAATTAAGATTCGTCAAGCTTAATTGCAACCAGAGGTTACATTCCCGACTGGATTGTAAAAAATAGAGCCTGCAATAAGCAGGCCCCTTAATTACCAAAACAATACTTTAATTATCTACTTTTTTTAAGATTTACTAATTCTTTTATAGGATATTTAATAAGTACATATCCTAATACAACAAACACCAACACTCCAAGTGTCCAATATCCTTCGAAGTCGGGAGCAATACCGAATATTTTATTTAGGCTTATACCACCGGCAACAAATGCAGCAAGTATAATTCCCACCAAAGCCTCGCCGGCAACCAATCCAGAAGCGAGTAACAGTCCGGTAT
>CAZULK010000242.1:0-3217 GCA_964621225.1 uncultured Melioribacteraceae bacterium
AAATTCAGAATTGTTGGCTCTACAAAATTCGGGATGGCGGATTTGGATAAGATGAGTGTGTTCATCGGACTGAAGACTGCTCAAGAATTAATGGCTATGTACAATAGAATAAATTTGATTGCTATAAATGTAAATGATTTTCACCTGCTGGATGAAACCAAAACGCAGATAGCAACAAAACTTAAAGATACAAATCTTGCCGTACTCGATTGGGGTGAGGTGATGCCCGATTTTAAAAACTCAATCGAGTTTGATAATATTAGCGGCGCATTGATGATGTTTGTGCTGGTCGTTATTGTTGCATTCGGAATTTTAAACACGGTTTTAATGTCGGTTACCGAAAGGTTTAAGGAATTTGGTATTTCCCTTTCTATAGGAATGCCTCAGTTCAAGCTGGTTTTGGTTGTTCTTTTCGAAGCAATATTCCTCATCTTTATCGGATTACTCTTGGGTAATATAACAGCCTATTTAATCAATCATCATTTTATGATGAATCCGGTGCAGTTCGGATCGGAATTTTCCGCAATGTACGAAGAATACGGATTTTTACCACAATTGAGATCGACAACGATACCGCAAATATTTATAAATTCTACTGTAGTAATATTTATTGTATCAATTGTATCGGTTCTCTATCCACTTTTCAGAGTATATAAATTGGAACCGCTCAAAGGTATTCGTTACACATAAAAAAGAAAATTGGAGATAAAAAGTGTTAATAAGATTAGCATGGCGAAATATATGGAGAAATAAAAGAAGATCTTTAATAGTTCTATCCTCTATAATTGTAGGCGTTGCGGCTTCTTTGGTTTTGGATGCATTCCAAAGCGGAATGATTTCACAAATGCTTACTAATCAAATCAGTTTGAATGTTTCTCATGTACAAGTTCATAAGAATGGATTTAACGATGAAAAATCAGTTAAGAAATTTATTGAACATCCCGATAGTGTTGCCGGAGTATTAAAGAACAACCCTTCGATCTCCCACTTTTCAAAGAGAGTAATTGCATTCGGATTGATCAGTTCGACAGATAACAGTTCGGGCATTTACATTTACGGAGTGGAGCCTGAAAAAGAACAATATGTTTCCATGATAAAAAGGTCGATTACACAAGGCACTTATCTTACGGGGAATGAACGTGAAATTATCATGGGTGAACAATTAGCCGAAAAGTTGTCCGTTACATTGGGAGATAAAGTAGTTGCAATGTCGAACTCACCGGACGGTTCAATCGGTTCGGAGGTATTCCGCATTGTAGGTTTGTTTAAAACTCCCAGTTCCGAATTCGATAAATCATATATTTTCGTTCCACTTCAATCCGCACAGAAAATGCTTTCTTTGGGCGAAGGGGTTCACGAATTTGCAATGATGTTGAACAACAATCTTTTAGCGAAAGAGGTTGCTGCTAACCTTTCCGAATCATTGGGTGATGAATACGAAGCACTATCGTACAACGATATTCTTCCTATTCTTGTTCTCCAATTGGATTTATACAAAGAGATGATTTACATAGTAAACATGATAATTGGTTTAGCGCTCATATTCGGAATTATAAACTCATCACTCATGTCGGTTTACGAAAGGATACAGGAATTGGGCGTTCTTATGTCGATAGGAATGAAGAATATTAAAATTATTTTGATGATAGTATTTGAAGCGGGTATATTGGGAATTCTCGGAACGATTTCCGGTTTGATATTCGGGTATATCATATTCATTCTCTTTCTCCAGGACGGAGTGAATTTAAGTTTGTTTGCAGAAAGCTTGCAATCTTTCGGAGTGGGAGCAATCATTCACCCAATATTATCGGTGGAAAACTTAATCTCGCTTCTAATTGTAATTCCCTTTATTTCGGTATTGGGTGCTTTATACCCGGCTTATAAAGCAATAAAATTAGAACCTGTTTATGCAATCAGATATGTTTAAGGTGAAAAAATGGAAGTAATAAGAACAGAAAATTTGGAAAAAATTTATCAGGATAACGGCGTTCCCGTTCATGCATTAAAAAACATCAACATGACAATCGACAAAGGAGAATACGTCGTGATTGCCGGGCCATCGGGCAGCGGCAAGACTACATTGTTGAATCTACTGGGAGCATTGGATAAACCGACTTCAGGAAAAATATTTTTCGAAGGAGAAAATCTTGCCGAGAAAAAGAAAAAAGAATTATCGCAACTAAGATTAAAAAAATTCGGTTTTATTTTTCAGGCATACAATCTAATTCCGGTATTAACAGCTTTAGAGAATATTGAGTTTAGCATGATGCTGCTTAACATTCCCGAAAAGGAAAGAAAAGAAAAAGCAAGAAAGCTAATGGATGAATTGGGCATTGGAGACTTAGCGAATAAACGTCCGAATGAAATGAGCGGCGGGCAACAGCAACGTGTAGCAGTGGTTAGGGCAATTGTAAACGAACCGGAAATTGTGTTTGCCGACGAACCGACTGCCAATCTCGATTCCAAAACCGGGGATAACCTTTTAACTTTGATGGAAAAAATGAATGAAGAGAAAAATATAACTTTCATATTTTCATCTCACGACAAGCAGGTTATTGAACGTGCCAAAAGATTGGTGATCTTAAAGGACGGACAGATCGAAGGATGAGAATATTTTCAGCTTTTATAATTTTATTAGCCATTCATTCATTTATTTACTCCCAAACAGAATTCGATTTTTCGGGGTATATAAATGAAATTCCGATGGGACAATTCTCCAATGAAAAACTTTCATCCACTTTTGGAATTGATAAAAGCTTTTATTTGAACTTGACCCGGATAAGATTACGTCCGGTAGTTTATTTTGGAGATAACTCAAGAATTAATTTAGAACTTGAAAGTGCTGTGTTGTTATATCAAAACATCACCGGTTTCCTTGCTTCCAATGCCGATAAAACTTCACGTCAATTAGTAAGCGCAAAATGGTTAATAAAAAACAACAAAAATTTATCGATCCTTAATTTTATTGATCGATTGTACTACCGGCAAGATTTTGATTGGGGAAATGTAATAATAGGACGACAAAGAATTTCCTGGGGTACAGGAAGAGTTTGGAACCCGGTAGATTTATTTAATCCCATTAACCCAACTTCGTTTTATAAAATAGAAAAAGACGGAGCGGACGCAGTTTCGCTCAAATATTACTTGGGAAGTTTTTCCGATTTAAATATTGTTTTTAATCCCATGAATAAGTTATCTGAGAGCAATTTTGGATTCC
>CAZULK010000243.1:0-3161 GCA_964621225.1 uncultured Melioribacteraceae bacterium
GCGATTTTGTAATAAAATTTACCGCCCCGGAAAAAGCATTGGGTCCAAAGGATTTACTTCCCTGCCCTTTCAAAATCTCCACTCTCTCCACATCCAATAAAGTAAAAGGTAAATTCATATTATGGTGACCCGTTTGGGGATCATTTACGGGGATACCGTCAATCATTATTAATGTTTGTTCGAAAGTACCTCCACGAACGGATACATCCGCTTGAATGCCGTCCATTCCACGCTGCTTCAAATCCAAACCGCTTACTAATTGCAGCAAGTCCACCGGATTTGAAGAAGTATTTGCATTCAAATCACTGCTTTCAATTAACTGAATACTCCGTGCCGATTCCGAAAGTGCAACCGGCATACGTTTGGCAGTAACAGTTAATTCCTTCATCTTATATTTCAAAGTATCTTGCGCATTTGCGCTAAAGCCAAATAAAATACAACAGGCCAAAACCATAATTGTTCTGGTCATAAAATTATTCTCCTAAAAATTAAATGATTAAACTGGGATGTTTATTGGCAGGTTTTTAATCAAAGAGCCAGGAGCCGCGCAAAGCGGCTCCCAATTGCACTTACAAATTTATAATATCGCTGTAAATTATGAAAGCCATTAGCATTAATAAAATTACAAATCCCACATTTTGAATGGCAATTTTCACTTTAATCGGCAACTCACGTTTAATTATTCCTTCAATTAGAATAATGACGAAGTGTCCTCCATCCAAAACAGGGAAAGGCAAAATGTTAATTATTGCCAACGAAAGTGACAACATGGCAAGGAAATACAAAAATGACAAAATTCCGGTATCTGCAGATTTTGCCGCAAACTGGGCAATTTTTACTGGTCCACCAAATACCTGACCGAATTCAACATCTCCTACTATCACATTTTTGAACATCGAAAAAGTTAACACCGTATACTTACCAATATCCGAAAAACTCTTTCCGAGTGAAGCAATCAATCCATATTCAACTTTGGAGGTTGGACCTGTGTACATATCAATTATGGAAATTCCAATTTTTCCTTGTATTCCCGGATTGACCATAGTGCGAACAGTATCCTGTCCACGAAGCATAACAATGGGTATATCTCTTTCCTTATTGGAGGAAATCAATTCAACAACATCTTTGCTCCAATTCACTTTTTTATCGGCAATGCTAATTACCAAATCACCCGGTTCAATACCTGCTTCTTTAGCAGGGGAACTTTTAAGTACGTCTGCAATTAATGGTTGAGTATTTCCATAGGGCAACATCATCTTATCCGGCGAAGTTCCGGAAATATACTTTTCATCTACAGTAAAACTTACTTGTTCACCATTTCTAAGTACTGTAACTTCAACAGGTTTACCAACATTTTCGATGAACATAAATCTGGTTAGTTCATCCCAATTGTTTACTTCCTTACCGTTGACTTTAAGAATTTTATCACCGGTTAAAAATCCGGCTTCGGCAGCTTTGGAATTTTCTTCAATCAATCCGATTTGTGTGGTTAGAATGATCTGTTTTCCTTGGAAGAAATTGGCTCCCCAAAAGATTACTACAGTCAATAACAAATTCATCAAAACACCGGCGGTTATAACGAAAAGCTTTTGATACGTCGGTTTTGCTCTGAATTCATGTGGTTGAGGTTCTTTATCAACAAATTCCGTATCGAAACTTTCGTCAATCATTCCGGCAATTTTTACATATCCTCCAAGTGGTAAAAGGCATAATCTATAATCGGTATGACCCTCCTGGTCAAAATTCTCGGGCAATTCGCCAAAAGTGAATCCGTTCACTCTGTTCCAGCCAAAAAGTCTTTTCCCAAAACCTATGGCAAAAACATCTGTCTGCATTTTACACAGCTTGGCAGCAGCAAAATGTCCGAATTCATGAATAAAAACTAAAATTCCAATTGTTATTACAAAATAAAAAATATAATCCATTTAAAGTGTTACTCCTTGTTTATAAACTTTCTTAACATAATCCCTTGTTTGACGGTCGCACTCAAATATTGTTTCCAGGTCCGGATTCGATTGGACAGGGATTTTATCCAAAGCGCTTTTTATGGTCTCCGGAATTTGAGTGAATTTAATTTTTCCTTTGAGAAAATTATCCACCGCAATTTCATTTGCAGCATTCAATATACAGGGAGCAGTTCCTCCTTGTTCCATTACCTCGTATGCCAATTTCAAACATTCGAATTTTTCCTCATCGGGTTCGTAAAATGTGAGTTGATGAATCTTTGGCAAATTGGTTTCAACAAAATTGCTCGGGAATCTTTCCGGATAACTCAATGCATATTGAATCGGAAGTTTCATATCCGGCAAACTTAGCTGAGCTTTAATAGAACCGTCCACAAATTCAACGAGTGAATGAACAACAGACTGTGGGTGAATCACAACTTCTATCCTTTCCCTGTTCAGCCCGAAAAGCCAGTGGGCTTCAATTACTTCCAAACCTTTATTCATCATGGTTGCAGAATCAATTGTGATTTTGCTTCCCATCGACCAGTTGGGATGATTCAATGCTTCTTCGATTGTTATTGAATCGAATTCCTCGATTGGTTTATTGCGGAATGGTCCGCCCGATGCCGTAAGAATTATTTTGAATATCTCTTCGTTTCTTTCGCCCACCAATGATTGAAAAATAGCGCTATGCTCGGAATCAATTGGGATTAATTCGCTATTAAATTGACTGCATAGCGAAATTATCAATTCGCCGGCAACCACGAGTGTTTCCTTATTGGCAAGCGCAATTCTTTTGCTCCGTTTAATTGCTTCGATTGTGGGAGCCAAACCTGCAAAACCAACCAACGAAGATACATAAATATCGTAATCTGCATTACGGGCTGTTTCGATCAATCCTTCTTCGCCACTAAGGACTGTTACTGAGGAGCCGGAAAGTCGTTTTTCCAGTATACTTGCACTCTCTTCATCCCTCACAACAATAATTTGTGGATTAAACTCTTCGGCTTGTTTTTCCAACAATTCTATGTTGCGGTTAGCCGTTATTCCCACAAGCTCAAATTTGTCGGGGAATTCCCTAATAACATTGAGAGTGTTAACTCCAATTGAACCGGTTGAACCTAATACAAATATTTTTCTTTTCGTCTGTTGCATATTCCTGCTAAATAAACCTTGTAATTTACCTTTTTTCGACTTTAAAAGATACCTTTTAAT
>CAZULK010000244.1:0-3133 GCA_964621225.1 uncultured Melioribacteraceae bacterium
GATCTTAGCGACAACTCGCAATGGGTGAGAATTGTTATTTCCGATTCCGGTATTGGAATTAAGCAAGAAGAAATACCTAATTTATTCGACGCTTACTACCGTGCAAGTAATGTTGGAGCAACAAAAGGAAGCGGATTGGGATTAGCCGTTGTTAAAAAATTCTGCAATACGCACGGTGCCGATATTATTGTCGATAGTAAATTAAACGAAGGTACAACATTTACATTATTATTCCCAAAGGAGAATCCTCTTAAAAATGATTAATGTTCTACTCCTAGATGATGACAAAAATTTAGTAAACACTTTATCAAGAATTCTAAAATTAAATGATTGCAATGTTGAACAAGCTTTAACAGTAAGTGAGGCTATCACTAAAATTGAGTCCGGCAACTTTAATCTTCTTATTGCCGACTATTATTTAACTGACGGCACTGCTATTAGCATCTTGGAAAAAATTAAAGAATCGGGTATCGAAATTAATTCGATAATTATTTCCGGTATGTCGGATCATGAAATTAAGCAGGCTTGCATCGATGCAGGAGCCGATCTCTTCATAGAAAAACCTTTTAAACTTCAATATTTTGTAGAATGTATAACTAATTTACTTGAGGGAAGAGTTGAGTAATATTCTTTTTGTTGATGATAATCAAACCATAATTGATAATTTATCCCGCTTTTTGGAAATAGAAGGATACACCGTATTTAAAGCCACAAATTCCCGGGAAGCAATAGATATTTATAAAAAGGAGAGTATCGATCTGATCATTTCCGATATAATGATGGAAAATAAGGATGCCGGATACGAATTATATAAAAAAATAAGTGAATTCAATGTTATTCCGCCAACCCCGTTTGTATTTCTTTCGGCCAGAACGGATGAAGAATCCTTAAGAGACGGTATGAATTTAGGAGCAGCGGATTATTTAAAGAAACCCGTTGAATCCAAAAATTTAATCAACGTTGTCAAACGGAGATTGGAGCAAAGCAATAAAATAAACCAAAATTTCACTTCCCTTACAGAAGCATTCCGTAACCAGTTGCCCGATAAAATGAAAAACGCAGTTCACGGATTATTCGGTTTTTCGGAAATGATTGATATGGCTTTGGAAGAAAATGAAATTGGCGTTATCAAAGAATACATTCAGAAAATTAAAACGAATTTGATGAAACTTTCAGACCACATCGAGCGGCTACTCAATTTAGGAAGTCTGTTTGGTGTATTGCAAGATAATGCACGTCTTCAAGAAATAAGAAATGACTTTGATAAAATAGATGCTTACGAAGTAATTCTCTTGGCTATCAATTCAAGCAAGTATTTAATGAATCATAAAAACCGGATTTCGATTCTAAAAAATGAGCTTATTTTCGAATCGAATTCTGTGTACATTTCGATGTTCCTTAAAGAAGTAATCGAAAATGCTATTAAATTTTCCCCCAAGGATTCTATAGTGGAAATAACAATAACTACAGCTGAAGACGGAAATGTCATTAAGATTAAAAATCTATTTGATGATAAAATTACTAAAGAAGAAATTCTTCGGAGTTATTCCTTTTCCTCGTCACGTGAATATAAGTATTTAGGTACCGAAGGAATAGGGATTGGTTATAGCATTATCAGAGCTCTTGGGCAAATTCTGATGCTTAAATGGGACATTGAAATTAAGAATAATGAATTCTTCTTCATAATTAAGTTTTGATGTTAATTTGATATAAAATCTATTGATTCTGCTCCGATAATATATCGTAAAAAGATGGAGCAGAAAGATGAATTTCAATAATCAATCAATTCAATTCAGGGTGCAATCATTCATTTTTGTGGCTGTTTCAATTGTAGGAATGATAACCCTATTTTTATTTTATTCCGATTCCACAGCCGGAATCCGCACAAACATTTATTGGTTGGTACCCATTATTGCAGCAATGGTTCTTGCCATAAATATCGGTTTATATTGGATAATGAATCATCTCATTTTTAAACCGTTAGCAGATTTATACGACCAGTTCAAACGAATATCCGAAGGTCACTACGACACCAATATTCAAATAAGATATGATGATGAGATTGGGAAAGTACTTAAATTAATTGAAAAAGTATCTTTCTCCATGCTTCAACAACTGAAATTTCTGGAAGAAATCCCAACACCTGTGATGGTAATTGATAGAGATTTCAATATAGAATACATAAATAAAGCCGGGGCAGAAATCTCAAATCAAAAACAAAGTCAGTTGATAGGGCAAAAATGTTACGATCTTTTCAAAACAAATCATTGCAATACTGAGAATTGTGCTTTATATAAAGCGATGAAAGAAGATAAAAAATGTTCTTCCTACGCTATAAGTAAGGCAACCGGTACAGATTTACACATTATGTATACAGGTGTGCCAATAAAGAATAAAGACGGTGAAGTTTCCGGTGCATTAGAATTTGTTGCGGATATTAGTTCATTGAAAAATTTGGAGAATTACTTAAAAAGAAGTACCGACAATCTATTGAAAGCCATGAGTAAATTACAGGCCGGGGATTTGACGGTACAGGTCGAACCGGAAGTAATTGGTGATCAGATAGGGGAGTTATTCACCAAATTTAACGATGTCGTAATTACCTTTAGAGGATTAATCGAAAATTTAATGAATTTGGTTCAAATAACATCGAATGCCAGTCACCAGATTTTCAGAAATTCCGATGAAGTAGCTGCCGGAGCAGAACAGCAATCTGCTCAGAGTGAAGAGGTTGCCAGCGCAATAGAGGAAATGGCGGCAACAATTGTGCAGACGTCTAAAAACTCCACACAAGCAGCTGAATTCGCCAAAGAAGCTCAGTTTTTGGCCGAATCAGGAAGCAAAGTGGTTGAACAAACCATAAAGAGGATGGATTTAATTGCAGAAGTTGTTGAAAATTCTTCCAAGATTGTAGAACGCTTGGGAGACAGCAGCTCCCGTATTGGAGAAATCATTGAAGTGATTGATGAAATAGCAGATCAAACTAATTTGCTTGCATTAAATGCGGCTATTGAAGCCGCTAGGGCAGGAGAACATGGAAGAGGATTTGCAGTTGTTGCCGACGAAGTAAGAAAATTAGCTGAAAGAACTACAAAAGCAACTACGGAAATTGCCGATATGATCAAGCAAATTC
>CAZULK010000245.1:0-3027 GCA_964621225.1 uncultured Melioribacteraceae bacterium
CCCTTCTATCAACGACATATACCTTATCGAAATCTTTTTGAATTAGAACATCTGTAACACCACTTCCCAATGCTCCATTTGCGCCGAAAATAATTAGTTGTTTCATTTTATTCACCTCTTACTATTTTAAACTTGGCCACCACAGGATAATGATCGCTGTAACCGCCAAGGTAAGTTCTTCCTCCATAAGTTGGTAAAATTGCACCTTTATATTTACCTCTGGTTTGAATCACATAATCAGGCTTAAAAATTTGAAAGCTGCCACAAATGAATTCGAGTCCTTTTCCGTCTTTCAATGATGATGAAATAATAATTTGATCGAGCATATTAAAATTACCGCGGTACATATATGTCCCCTTACCTTCTTTGTCCATTGCAAATGAAAGATTATAGAGACCGGGGCTTAATTGATTATCACAAGTGAATTCGTTAGCTGCCAAGACTCTTTGGATTGAGATATTCACCGGTTCGTCATTGAAATCTCCGGTGATAATAATATTTGCGTTTCTATCTTTAGCTAAAATTTCATCAACGCGGGAACGGAGAACATTGGCTGCTGCAATTCTATTTGGCTGGGATTTTTCCAAACCACCTCTACGGGAAGGCCAATGGTTTGCAAATATATGTAACATTTCCCCGTCAGGTAATTTAAACTTTGCATAAATTATATCACGGGTCGGATATCCGGAAGGCAGTTCAACATGTAATTTTTCCGAATTAATTAAAGTTAATTTACCTGCATCAAACATTATCCCGTTATCAATTCCCCTTTTATCGGGAGATTCAAAATAGACAAATTGATAACTTCGATCATTTACTCGTTTTGCCAATTTTTCCAGCAATGATTTATGTTCAACTTCTTCGAATGCAATTATATCCGGTCCTTTGCCGGTATTCATTTCCCGGATTACCTTCGCCATATTATTAAGTTTTGTTTCGAGTCTATTTTCTGTCCATTGCAATCTACCACCGGGAGTAAATTCTTCATCATTCTTCCCGGGATCATCAACGGTATCGAATAAGTTTTGAACGTTCCAGTTTGCAACATAAAGTGTTGAATCAATATTTTTACAAGAAAGAATAATTGGAATGCTTATCAGAAGGATCAATTTTAATTTTAAGTTCACGGCTTTTTCCTTAAATTTGTTAATTGACAATAGAATAAAAACTAACCTATAATTTAAGATAAATTTTTGAAAAGAAGGATATTATGGCAGACAAAAAAAGATTTGTAGTAATTGACGCATTAGCATTGGCATACAAAGCATACTTTGCTTTTATCAATCGTCCTTTAATAAATTCAAAAGGCGAACCTACCTCAGCGGTATACGGATTCTTAACACAGATATTCAAGATAATAGAAGATACCAAGCCCGATTACCTCGCAGTTGCATTCGATTCAAAGGAAAAAACATTTCGTCACGAAATGTATGACTTATACAAGTCTTCCCGTTCCGAAATGCCGGACGATATGATTCCGCAACTCGGAAGAATCAAAGAAGTAACCGAAGCGTTCAGATTTCCCATTTACATCAAACCCGGCTTTGAAGCGGACGATTTAATAGGCACCGCCGTAAGGATTGCTGAAGAACAGGGATATGAAGCAATTGCCGTTACACCCGATAAAGATTACGTTCAATTAATTACCGAAAACGTTAAACTTGTAAAACCCGGCAGATCTACCGAAGAAATTGTAATGATAGACAAAGAGAAAGCCAAAGAACAATACGGTTTCGATCCGGAATACATGGTTGATTACCTTGCATTGGTGGGAGATTCATCGGACGACATTCCCGGTGTAGCTGGTATCGGACCCAAAACCGCGACTCCGCTTATTCAAACATTTGGTACTGTTGAAAATATTTATGAAAATATTGATGACGAAAGGATTAAACCTGCGGTAAAGAAAAAGCTTATCGCAAATAAAGATAACGCCTTTTTGTCGAAAAAGTTAGCAACAATAATTCGCGATGTGGATTTCGAGATTGATTTCGATGCGGCAAAGTTTCACAATCCCGATTTCGATAGACTGAATAAATTATTCGCGGAATTGGAATTCAAAAACTTCGGCGGAAGATTACTGAAAGCGTTCAACAAAGAAGCTGAAACTGCCGAAGTTGAAGTTGAAGAAGAAACTAAATTCGACAACAGCAAATATTATCTTATCACGAATGAAGATGAAGCAATTAAACTAGTTAAAAAATTGTCGGACTCAGAAATGTTTGCGTTCGACACAGAGACTGACGGTTTGAATGTGTTTCGTCTTAAACTTGTCGGTGCATCTTTCTGCATTAAACCGGGTGAAGCATATTTCGTAGCGATCGATCCCTTCAAACAAAAGGAAGGTTTATTCGATCAGGATTTATCCGATAGACTACCCATTGATAAATTTAGAGAAATATTTACTCATGTATTTGAAAATGATAAAGTCAAAAAAATATGTCAAAACGGAAAATTTGACATTGCCGTTCTCAGAAGTAACGGAATAAATGTGAATAATTTCTACTTCGATACTATGCTGGCGAGTTACGTAATTGACCCGGATCAAAAGCATGGAATGGATGAATTATCGAAGACATATTTGAATTACACTCCCATTCCCCTATCCGATTTGATAGGTGAGAAAAAAGATCCTTCAAAAATATTTGAAGTAGAAGTGTCTAAACTGAAAGATTATGCTGCAGAGGATGCGGATATTACTTTCAGGTTGTATGAAGTTTTATCGAAAAAATTAAAAGAAGAAAAATTAACCAAGGTTGCATACGATATTGAGTTTCCTTTGGTTCCCGTATTGGAGGAGATGGAGCGAACCGGCGTGAAGATTGACGAGGACAGCTTAAATGAATTCAGCAAAGAACTTGAATTGAAGATGGATAATTACACCCGGGATATTCACAGTTTAGCCGGAATGGAATTCAATGTTAATTCAACAAAACAACTGCAGGAAGTGTTATTCGACAAACTCGGATTAAAACCAACACGTAAAACAAAAACCGGTTATTCCACCGACGCAAGATCGTTGGAATC
>CAZULK010000246.1:0-2884 GCA_964621225.1 uncultured Melioribacteraceae bacterium
TTAACTTCACTAATATTCGAGGAGGCTGTCATCAAAAAGATTGAGATTGCTAAATTTAGCGAATTAAATGACCGCGAACCAACTTATGCATTGGTTTCGAACGTTGATCTTGTAATCATCAAATATGATCAAGAGGTTTCAGTTCTCTACGGTAGATGTCTACACAGAGGTGCACTTTTATCTGACGGTTATATTGATGGAAACAATTTAATCTGTGGACTTCATTTTTGGGATTACCGTTATGATACCGGAGTGAGCGAATACAATAACGAAGAAAGATTAAGGAAATTTAATTCATGGCTCGAGGATGGAATTGTTTATGTGGATATTGACGAAATTAAAAAATGGGAGGAAGAAAACCCCCAACCATATAACAGGAATGAATATTTGGGGTTATATGCTGATATTCATGGGACTCCGGAAGAACCGAAGAATAACTATATACAAAAACTAGCTAAGTTGGGTGCTAAGGGTATCGGTAAACATGGATTCGGCTCAGCAATGGGGGTGCCAATTACTGAATTACCGAAGTGGGATGATATTCAAATAATCACTGCTCAGTTGTCAACTAAACCGTTACAAGATGATACTGAAGTTAAGACTGATTTAATTATTGGTCCGAAAGCCAAGAAGCCGTTAAATCTTAAAATACCTATTTTTATTAGCGATATGAGTTTTGGAGCTTTAAGTGAAGAAGCTAAGATTGCCTTAGCGAAAGGTGCAGAATTGGCCGGTACCGGAATTTGTTCCGGAGAAGGGGGAATGTTACCCGAAGAAAAAGATAATAATTCCAGATACTTTTATGAGTATGCTTCGGGTAAATTTGGATGGAATATCGATCTGGTAAAAGATGTTCAAGCTTTCCATTTCAAAGCCGGGCAAGGAGCGAAAACCGGTACCGGCGGACACCTACCCGGAGATAAAGTGGTTGGGAAAATTGCCAAAGTTAGAGGCTTGCCTGAAGGTGAAAGTGCCATAAGTCCCGCTACCTTTAATGATCTAAAATCACCGCAGGATTTCAAACACTTTGCAGACGAAATTAGGGAAAAAAGCGGAGGAATTCCTATTGGATTTAAAATTTCCGCCCAACATATCGAAGATGATATAGATTTCGCATTGAAGGCTTCTGCCGATTATATTATTCTCGACGGAAGAGGTGGTGGAACGGGCTCTGCACCAGATATTTTTAAGAATAACATCTCAATTCCTACAATCCCAGCACTTGCCCGGGCTAGAAGGCATTTGGACAAAGTTGGAGCAAATGAAATAACTCTTATAATTACCGGCGGATTGAGAACAGAATCAGATTTTGTAAAAGCATTAGCGCTGGGTGCTGATGGAATTGCAATTTCAAATTCAGCAATTCAGGCTATCGGTTGTTTGGGAATGAGAGCATGTAATACTAATAATTGCCCTGTAGGGATTGCAACACAGAAATCTGAATTAAGAAGAAGACTTGAGATTGATAAATCCGCGAATATGCTATACAATTTTTTAACTGCTTCGGTTGAACTTATGAAAGTTCTTGCAAGAGCTTGTGGCCATGATAATCTAAATCAATTCGAATTAAATGATCTTACCACATTTAATAAATCTATGAGCGAACTCTCAGGTATCCCTTATGCCGGAATAAGTTGAGAATTTGGTACTCGATTTTTGCACTATATTAAACTTGCAATTGTTGAGTGATATTAAAAGATTTGAATAAATCTTTTTCCGGATGAAGAACAAACTAAAAATATTATTTACTCTACTGGTAATTCTTGCTTCAATTGCGAACGCTCAAAAGGGGAAGATACGCGGTGTTGTGGCCGATTCTTCTTCCGGAGAAGCTTTGCCTTTCTGTAATGTATTTATTGAAGAATTAAATACCGGTGCTTCCGCTGATGAAAAAGGCTATTTTATCATATCTGCGATTCCTCCAAATCGTACTTATAATTTATTCGTGTCTTATGTCGGTTATGAAAGTAAAAAGGTAAAAGTATTTGTTGCAAAAAATAAAATAACGGAATTAAAGATTAATTTGGTGCCCGTTTCAATCTATCTTCATACTATCGAAAAAATTGGGGAAAAAGTTATTCAAAGCAATGAAACTGATATTGGATTAGACAGAATATCCATCCAAAGCTTGGAGACAATTCCTCAAGGGGTAGAAACTGATATATTCCGTTCATTGCAATATGTTGCCGGAGTAAATACAACCGGTGATATCTCCGCAAGATACAATGTACGCGGAGGAGCGAGCAATCAAAATTTGGTTTTATTGGATAATGTTACAATTTACAATCCATTTCATGCCTTCGGAATATTCAGTGCTATTGATCCGGAAATGATAAACGGTATTGAATTTTTTAAAGGAGGATTTCCCGCGGAGAATGGTGGTCGACTTTCATCCATAATGAGAATTACAACCAAAGAGGGGAATAAATTTAATTACGGCGCAAAAGCCTCGGGTAGCTTTTTAACCGCAAAAGGATTTGTAGAAGGTCCCATTCCATACGGTTCATTTTTTGTTAGTGGAAGGAGAAGCCACACTCGTAGCATATTAAAAAAGTTTTTGAACGGCTCGGAAGCTCCATTCGATTTTTATGATATTGCTTTTTCAATAAATTACAGAAACACGGACCCCAATTTTATTGATGATTCAAAATGGATACTCTCCGGGTTCTTTTCGAATGATGAAACAAATAATAATAATCCGTTCAGAGAGAATTTTAAGTGGACGAATAATTTACTTTCATTACGAAGATTTCAAGTTTATAGTTCACCATTGTATTCTGAATTAAATATATCAGTTTCCAATTTTAAAGGTGAAGTAATTCCCAAATTAAGTGATGCAAGAACATAGAGCAATGTCAGATGCAGAAGCAACTTTTAAGGTTTT
>CAZULK010000247.1:0-2797 GCA_964621225.1 uncultured Melioribacteraceae bacterium
CTTCAATAAATAAGCCCCGGCAAATCCAATATAATTACCAACTGCGTAACCCAATAATCCCGCAGCAACGCCGGGCAGAACAAGAGAATCCCACTTTTTTGCGTTAGTCAATGCAATTACACTGGATGGTCCCAACTTGGCAGCAACAGCGGCAACGGAAAGAATTTTAATATCCATTTTTATCAATCTTCCAATCAAAAGAGTAAAGGTAATTTGTATTACTATGACAATAATAACAAAGACAAACAATACCGGAGCAAGTTCAATTGCTTTGGGTATATCTATCATGGCTCCTACTGCTGCAAAGAATAGATAAAACGACAAATTCCCCAGTTCACTTGCCCCTTGCAACTTTTGAATAAATTTTAATTGAGCGGCAATCAAAGCGAAAGTGGTGACGAATAATATCGTCGGAATTCCGGGCAAATAGATATCTACAAATTCCGCTTTAATCCACTTGCTCAAAAACATTATCAACAAAGCAATAAATGTAAGAGTTATAAGATGTGTAGGATTCAATTCGGTTATTTTCTTTTCTTTCCGGTATTCCTCCTCATTATTTTGCTTCCAGAATTCCGAAGGGATAAAATATTTTTTCAAATAATCGGGTGCAAGAATCCAAAACATAAATATGGGGAAGAAAGTTAAATTATCCACTGCATTGGCCGCAGCAAAAAGGTTCGGAGCATTTATATCCAAGCCTGTCCACAACGAAAAGAAATTTAAACTGCCGCCAATGTATGTGCCAATATAAGGACCTACAATTTTCCATCCACCACCGGGAAGAATAAGTTCAAAATTTGAATGAAGTATCAATCCGCCTATAATTGCACCCATTGCCGAACCAAATGCTCCAATCCCGAAGGCGATAAGCATCGGCAAACCGGCTTTTTTTAAGTCGGATAAACGGACATGGAACAGAATCAACACAACGGCAAATGGAACAGTGTATGAAGTTAAGCTATTGTAAAATTCATTTTGAGTTTTTAACAATCCGAAATTTGATAGTAACGCACTTATAAAAAGAATAATGATTATCGGTGATATTTTTTGCGCAATCACATATTTATCGGACAAATAGAGCGCAAGCGCAATAATGCCCGTGAATAGAATCATGATCTCGAAAGGTGAAGTAATCATATCAACCTATTTTTGATGGAATGAATCGCCAATAAATTTGAGCGCACCGGGCAAGCCGGTTCGCCAATAAGTCCAACTATGTTTTCCATCCCTCATTCTGAATTCGTGAGGCACACCCAGTTTTTTCATTTTAACATGCAGTTCAACATTACCCAGAGAAAGACGGTCATCATCTCCGCAATCAATATAATACCTAACGGATTTAATCTTTTCAAGCTCCAATTTATCCAGAAGGTGGATCGGACTGTTATTTATAAAAACATCTGTTAATCTTTCTTTACCCTTTAGGCCTACCCCAAATAAAACACCTTCCACTTTATCCCACCGCGCTTGCGAAAAATTTACAACTTGTTCATCGGTGTATACGGCGGCGCTTAATGGTGCACATGCGTCGAATAGTTCGGGATATTTCATTGCATAGATTAAAGAGCCGTAACCTCCCATTGATAAACCGGCAACCGCTCTGAATCTTTTCCTCTTTCTAACCTTATATTTACTTTCAATGAACGGGATAAATTCTTTAATAAAAAAATCTTCGTACCGTACACTGCCGTCATAATTGTTAATATACCAGCTCACTCCGGCATCCGGTGTTACCATAATCATCGGTGGAATTTCCCTTTTGGCAATCAACTCGTCTGCAATTGCATTTGCTTCCCCGTACTGTATCCAGCCCATATCGTTATCCGTATATCCGTGCAAAAGATAAACTACCGGGTAACTTCTTTCGGAGGTATTGTAATCGTATGGTAAATATATTGTGTAGTTTACCGTTTTACCCAAGATTTCACTCTGCATAGATTGGTGTTCTTTTACAATTCCGTGGGAAATTTGACTGAAGGAAATTACAGCAGTAAAAAAAAGAATTACTAAAGTCCGCATTTATACCTCGATAAATTGATATTACAATTTATAAAAATAACTTTCGCCCGCAAAAAATAAAAATGCAGCATATTGCCGGGAAGAAATTAAAACTTCAAGTATTCATCCCATATTTTATATAATTCGAAAGTCGCTTTAATATCGTGCCCGCAATAAATAGCTATTTCGTCAACGCGTCCGGCTTCATACAATTCTTTTACATCCATTCCGGAAACCCCGTGACTTTTGGGAGATTCTACTCCAAAAGATTTACAATAAAAATCGAGATTGAATTTTTTAATTAATCCATGGAATGTAAACTCTTCCAAAAGATCGATGTGCGCCTTGTGATCGTAGCGGTTACGCAAAAAGTTACGGCTCGGTTTTATTTTATTAATAGCACTTCTAATCATAAGGAATGGAATATCGAAATATCTTCCGTTGAACGAAATAACTTTTTCCGCTTTGGAAACATATTCCCAAAATTGACTTAGCATTTCGCTTTCGGAAAAGGCTTTATACTTTATCTGCTCTTCTTCATTCTCCCATTCCTTATCTTCCCCCTCAAACAGAACCATGGAAGAACCTGTATCAGTTCGCAACATCCCAATACAAACAACCTTTGCGGTAAATGGATACAAGCTAATGTACCTTTTGGCCTCGTCAATTTTTTCTTCTCTTAATTCTTCGTCTTTCTCCTTTTCAGCATACCGGAGAAGAAATTCTTGCTGGGATTCTTCCAGTGTATCGAAATTGAATCCGACTGTTTCAATGTCGAATACAATATTCATTTTAT
>CAZULK010000248.1:0-2784 GCA_964621225.1 uncultured Melioribacteraceae bacterium
TAAAGGGCCTGCCACAGGTTCATTAAGAAAATATAATTCAACTTTGAGTGGGAATATGCTTACATTCACAATTTAGGGAGAAGGGCGAACATCATTGCCAGCCAACAATGCCCGCCCTAACCGTTTCAAATTATTTTGTTGCGAGCTGCTTTTCGCACGGCACTAACTTTGTTGTTGACCTGTAGTTTTCTGTAAATGTTTTCTATATGCTTCTTTACCGTAAAAGGTGAAATGAATAGGTTCTCGGCTATCTCTTTGTAACCGAGTCCTTCGGCAATCTGTTTTAATACATCAACCTCCCTTTCGGAAAGATTGAAATCTTCCGGATTGTCATTATACAACCTTTCAGGATCTCTCAGAATTTTAAGTGTGTTCATTGCTATCGAAGGAGACATCGGGGCTCCCCCCTGAACCACCGTTTTAATGCTTTCAATCAGTTTCCCCGGATTTTCATCCTTTAATATATACCCCATTGCACCGGCAGTTATTGCGTCGAATATATTGTTTTCATCGTCAAAAACAGTTAGCATAATAACTTTAATCTGGGGATATTTTTTCTTTATAATTGAAGTAGCTTCGATGCCGTTCATTTCCGGCATTTCAATATCCATTAAAATTACATCAAGGTTATGATCTTCATCTAATTTATCAATCAAATCCTTTCCATTCTTTCCCCGGAATCTGAACTCGATTTCATCTTCGAATAAATTCATTTTTTCTATTATTGACTCTGCCAATAAATTGTTGTCTTCTGCCAGTGCTACTTTAATTTTCATCTTTATTCCATTTTTCTCTTTCAAAATACATTTGAACCGGAAGGATATCAATAGGTCAGATGGCTAATTTTAAGGAAACAGTCGTTCCGTTTGAGCCGGAAGAAATATTCAGTTCACCACCAATTTTGTTGGCTCTATTCTTCATGTTATCCAAACCATTCCCATTTATAGCTGAATTAACATCGAATCCTTTACCATTATCTTCAACTGAAAGATGTAAAAAATTATTTAAGTAATTTAAGGTGAGTTTTATCTCGGTACCTTCTGAGTATTTAATTGCATTTTGAATGGCTTCCTGAGCAATTCTGAATAGATTGAGCACTTTTATTGAGGATATTGATAAGTTCTCTTTAAGATTATTGTCGAATATAAATTTGAATTTACCCTCTTCCGCAAAATGTGATTTAATTTCGTTTAATTTTAATATCATCGCATCCAAAGTCATATCATCGTTTTTCATCGCCCAGATTGTGTTTCGCAATTCATTCAATGTATTGGAAGTGAAATTCCGTAAGTGATCCAATCTCTTACTCATTTTATCATCCCGGTCGATGTAGGAAATATTATCCAAAGTGCTAATCATAAAAGTCAGTTGCGAACCAATATTGTCGTGTAATTCTCTGGCAATTCTCAATTTCTCGTCAGCAATTTTTCTCCTTAACTTTTCCTTTTCCATCCTGGAATTAATCTCGAATTGCTTTTTGTATTGTTCCCTTTTAAACTTATTGTATTTGAAAGTGCCCCAAATCAGAATCAGCATGAACAAAATCACCAATGCAGTAATGAACAATAAAGAATTTCTTCTTTCAAGTTCCAATTTATTTTCGGCTAACATTCTATCTTTCTTTTCCGTTTCGTATTCAATTTCCAATTCGGCAATCTTACGGTTCGTTTCCAAATTGATTAAAGAATCTTTATAAGCCATATATTTTTTTTGACTTTCTAACGCTGCCTTATAGTTTTTCTTCCTCTGATATATTTCGGTCAATTTTTCGTAGCAGTAGCCTATCATCTGATTATTTTTGGCTTCATTCTTTGAGTTTATAACTCTCTTGAAATATTTTGCTGCTGAGTCGAGATCACCTTTGAATAAAAATAAATCGCCATACATTACTTGATTCGAAATTTTCCCGTAGAAATCGTTTTCTTTAGCCCTGTATTCATCCGATTTTTTCAACATTTTAAATGCTTTGTCAAAATCATTTTTCATGGCATAAACACCGGCCAAATTATTCAAACTATAAGGAATACCTATCGAATCCTTAATTCTTGTTTTTAGATTCAATGCTTTATTGTAATAATACTCTGCGCTGTCCAACTGATCATCCATTTCCATAAGTACGCCATAATTATCGTAAATACTGGTGAGCAAAGTATCAAAACTATTTTCTTCAGCAATTCCTTTCCCTTTTCTCATTAAAGTAATCGCTCTTTGAAGATTCCGTCTTTTTATTTGATAGCCAATATCCGCATAAGCAGAAGCTAGCAATAGTTTGTCATCCAGTTGTTCAAAAATCTTTAATGCTTGTAAATTTGCTTCTGTACTTTTTTGGTAATAGCCCAGCATATAATTTACCGCTCCCAATTCGAAATAGGCTTTCCCTTCACCCAGTTTGTAATTAATTTTTTGAGCTTCGATGATATTTTGTTCAAATATTTTAGCATATTTCCCCGGATTGGAAATAATTTTCGATCGTGATATAGAGTTGATTGAATCTATCTTTCCCACGTCCTGTGCCCGAAGGAAATAACTTATTGACAAAAAGCAGAGGATTAAAATATATGTTCTTTTATTTATCATTTTGGAGTAACTCTCTATGCCTAAAGCAATTCTTTGTATGGTCGTTTACCATTCCGATTGCTTGCATATATGCATACACAATTGTGGAGCCAACAAAAGTGAAACCTCTCTTTTTCAATTCTTTGGAGATTTTATCCGAAAGCTCTGTTTTGGCGGGTAATTGAGAAAGAGATTCAAATTTATTTATTATCGGTTTAAAGTTAACAA
>CAZULK010000249.1:0-2778 GCA_964621225.1 uncultured Melioribacteraceae bacterium
CGTTTAAATATTTAATAGAATTTTGCTCTTTCTTTTTACTGGAGGATATCTCCTTCTCAATTTTTTCGATTGAATTCTTAAGTGAATTCAACTTGGCATTTTCCTTTTCGATTTCTTTACTTTGTCCATGCAAAAGATGAATCGAACTTAGAAAGAGTAATATGTAAATAATGTTCTTCATAGATTTATTTTTTCAGCATCATCCGGCACGAATAATTTCATATTTGATATTTCTTTATTTACCCGGATATTTCTATAATTAACATCCAGGTTTGCGTTCATCTCAAAGTATTTTAAGTTAATTTTTGCCGGTACATTGAGACCGTCATATTGAGAAAAATCCGAAAACGAACTCTCAATAATCTTATCATTCTTTCTTTTCAACTTATAATTCTTAATCGTTAAATTTTCTTTGTCTATTTGATACGTAGAATTCACTTGATTGCTGCCATAAACAAAATAATAGTAATTTTCATCTTCACGGGAATCATCCGGAGCTGCATTTAACTTATCGGTCAAATTTACCGCACCCGCAAATGCATCTAATAAATCGTCGAATTCAAAATTTAATTGAAATATTTTTTCAATAACTTTTTGTCTATCCTTACCATAATATAATTTATTATGGAATGCATCGTAAAAATAATAATCTTTATCTGTTAGGAGTAACTCGCCTACGTCTAGTCCGAATGGCCCGAATATAGACAGTTTAAGAGAATCCGGTTTTTTAATCATTATTTCAAAATTCGCCTTACCACTGAATTTTTCACTTTCAACTTTTAATATTCCGGACCCAATAAAAGTTTTGGCTTTACGTCTGTTTGCTTCAATCCGTTTTAATATTCTATTAACCGGAATGCTTTTTTTCACTTCTTCTTTTACAACTGGTGCACTACAATACTGCAAAAACAAAGTGAATGTGAAGATAAGCAATAAAAATATTTTTTTGATCACTGTTGGGCTTCCTCAATTTTTTTTCTGATAGATTCGTTATCTGTGTCTTGGGATAATGCTTTTTGCCAATACTCTATAGCCTTTTGCTGATCATTTAGTTTGTTATACACATCACCCAAATGATCGAGCAAGGTGGGATTATCGGGTTCTTTTTCTATAGCATCCGAAATATATTTCTTTGCTTCACCGTATTTACCCATCTTGTATAAAATCCATCCGAATGTATCCAAGTAAGATGAATTTTCCGGATCTAATTCCAAAGATTTTTTTGACATTTCGTACGCTTCGTCAATCCTGATACCCCTTTCAACGAGGGAATATGCATAATTATTTAACACCAATGCATTTAATGAATCCAGTTCCAGCGCTTTCCTATAAGCCTTGTCTCCGTTTTCAAAATCTTTTTTTGAATTATAAATAATTCCCAAAAGGGACCAAACTTGAACATCATCCGGGTTGATCTTCTTTGCTCTATTCAAATAATAAAGTGCGTCATCATTTTTGTTCAGCCTGTTTAGAGTATAACCAATGGAAGATAATGCAATTGCATCATTCGGGTTCAGTTCCACTGCCTTCATCAAATATTTTTCCGCAGATGAATCGACACCCGTATACGAATAGGATAAACCCAATACAAGGTGAAGGAAAAAATTATCGGGGAAATCTTCAATCACCGGAGATAGCTCACTTATTATTTCTTCTGTTTTTCCCAAATAGAATAATCTGTCTGCCAATCTGCTCCATATTTGTACATTCCACGGTGCATCTTTAGCAGCGCTCTTTAAGTATTCTACACCAACTGAATCATTCCCCTCTTGAATGGCAAGTTCTCCTAAATATACATTCAATTGCCAATCGGAGGAATCTTTCGCGATAGCGTTAAAAAGATCCTTGGCAATTTCTATATTCGAAGAATCTTTTTCATTACTCAAAAAGAGGGAAGCAATTTTCAATTTTCCATCATAAGGAATTTTCCCGGTATCAAATAATTTCTTGAATTCTTCCGCCGCTTCATTTTTCTTGTCTTGAGCCAAAAGAATATTTGCCTTATATTCAATTAAGCTAATGTCATCGGGAAAAGTTGTTAATGATCTATCTGTCAGTTCCAAAGCTTCTTCTAACCTTCCCGCTTTGATATATGATTGTATTAAAATCTTTGTCAATTTTAATTCGGAAGGATTTATTTCAAGAAGTTTTTCAATTGTGGAAATGGTTTCATTCACATTCCCTAATCTTTCGTTTAATTCTGCAACTTCAACAAGCAAAGACCAATTGGGTCCTACTAAATCCAGTGCTTTGTTGAATATTTTCAATGCTTTTAGAGGCTGATCGTATTTATATAACCTTCCCAAATTATACATTGCCTCGGTATTGGTTGAATCCATCGATAGAATATGATTATAAACTACTATTGCAGAGTCATAATTATGGGATGCTGTATAGATCGTAGCTATTAACTGTTGATAATCCAAGTTTTTTGGCTCAAGTTTCGCTGCCATCTTTGCATGTTCCAATGCATTGGAAAATTTATTTAATTTGTAATAAGCTTTTCCCAATGAATAATATATCCCTGCACTCGTATCATAACGTAACGCATCTTGATATTCCAAAATAGCTTCGGCAAGCTGACCTTTACTTTCTGAAATACTTCCTTTCAGAAAATGGTCCATGGCAGCCTTTTCATTCTTATTAGATTCTGATTTTTTAACAACCTCAACACTGCTTGAACATGCTACTAAGAGTAGCACAGAAAAGATAACGAATAAAAGCTTACTTATTTTCATATTCTCCTTTTTTTAATTTTGAAAGATAATGATTTGAAAC
>CAZULK010000250.1:0-346 GCA_964621225.1 uncultured Melioribacteraceae bacterium
GTATTTCCACTGATTACAATTACTGGTATATCCTTAATTTCGTCAAATACTTTTAACACCTGAAGCATTTTCAACCCGTCAAAGTTAGGCATCATTAAATCCAATAGTATAAGGTTTGGCTTTTCAGTTCGGGCTTTTTCAATACCTTCCAAACCGTCATTCGACACAAATACTTCAAAATTATATTCACTTAGGAATTTTCTTAATGAATGCTTTATGATGTCGGAATCATCGACGACTAAAACCTTTATTACATTAGGATCAGCCATTTTTCCTCTTAACTTTAATTTGTTTTAGATTTATTTTTTTCAATGTATCAGGTAAATCTTTTACTGCGGTAGAAGCT
>CAZULK010000250.1:356-2775 GCA_964621225.1 uncultured Melioribacteraceae bacterium
CTGAGTATTTCAATTTCTTTAGGAGCATCAATTCCAATTTTTACCTGATTTTCTGATATTTCTAATATTTTTATCGAAATATTTTTATTAATCTTTATAGCTTCGTCTACTTTTCTTTTTAAAATCAGCATTTTCTGCCTCTATTCTGTAAATAATTGATATTCAACTGGATAACTTTCGTCATTTAATATAGTTTGATAACCGGTTTTAGATTCTTGATTGATATAAACCGGTGCTCTTAGATTAATAGTAGATTTCAGGGGGTCCCGGTCTAATTTAACAATTCCGAATGCTTCCCCTTCTTCTGTCTGAGGATATTTATCGTCAATCATCCTTATTCCGAAAAGCGGAAAAACAATCTCGGGTTGTTCAACCGAGGTCAGCCAATAGAAAATATCATCATCATGCTTAAGCAAAAGGAATTTCTTTAATTCCTCGAATCCGTATAAACCGTCTTCAAACCGAAGTATGTTTTCTTCGGTAAATTCGACTTCGCCAAATTGTTTTGTTTGTATTTTCATAACTCTATTCTTTTATTATTACTATATCTACTCTTCTGTTTCTTTGCCTACCTTCCGGAGTTTCGTTAGTATCTATCGGTCGGTACTCCGAATAACCGACTACTGAAACTTTATCCTGACTCATTCCGGATTGAGAGATAAGAAAATATGCAGTATTTAATGCCCTTGCCACCGACAAATGCCAATTAGACGGATATTGTGGTGTATTGATTGGGACATTATCCGTATGACCTTCAATCCGTATGTCATTTGGAATATTTTTAAGGATCCTGCCTAACCTAATTAAAACATTTTTAAAATTTTCATTTAATTCAGCACTACCGGAAGGGAAAATAATATCATCTTGTATTCTTACTGTCAAACCCCTTTCATTTTCCTGCAAGCTGAAAGAATCACCGTAGTTATAAGTATCAATTAGTGATCTCAACTTGGATTTCAATTCCGGCATCGGAGAGTTTTCCGTTCCACCGTTTCTGTTAGTACCCGGTTTTCCACTTCCGGTGGAAACATTTTCAACTTTATTTCCAAAAACATCTCCCATTACATTCATCATTTGTTGATATTTCTGCAGATCAATCTTACTTATAGCATATAGTATAATAAATAATCCTAATAAAAGAGTGATCAAATCCGCATAAGTAATCAAATATCTGTCCTTATCATCCGTTTCCGGATAAGAAACAGAAGGAGCTCTGCGAATTACTCTTTTTCGCTTTTTAGGCTTAGGTTTTTCTTCTTCCTTAGCCTTCTTCTCTTCTTTTTTTTCAATATTTTTATCAGACGGACTTTCTTCTACTCTATCAGGTCCTTCTGGCTCTTCTGCGGGAGCATGCTGATCAATCTCGTTCTCATCAACATCGGTATTTCCCCGCTCAACAGTGCCAACGTCCCTTCCAGAGTCAAGTCCATCATCATTTTTTCTTGTAGATGACATTGTCTCAACTTATCACTAATTGGTAACCAAATAACATTTGCACTCAGCACTCCCCACAATGTGGCGATAAATGCCGTAGCTATATTTCTAATTAATAAATTAGGATCGGAACCTGCGTTTGCCATTGTCATTATCAATGCCATAACGGTTCCCAAAATTCCCATGGTAGGAGCATATCCTCCCATTTTATTAAATACAACAATATTTGCCTGATGTCTTTCATCCAGGGCTTTCATTTCTAGAATAGCCATATTTTCAAGTTGCTCCGCAGACATACCATCAATCATAAACCGGAGCATTTTTTTTGTGAAAAAATCATCTATTTCATCCAATTCATCTTCCAGCGGAAGCAACCCATTTTTCCTTGCTTTTAAGGCTAAATCATAGAATTTATCAATTAGCCCCACCATATCGTATTCTTTCGGGAAATATGCCAACCGAACCAATCTAAAAATATTAACGAATTTTTCCCAACCGAATCCTATCAATATTGCGGCAAATGTTCCGCCGAATACAATTATCAATGGAGCAACCAGAAATAAGGCTTTTAACGATCCGCCTTCAATTATAAATGCACCGAAGATTGCGAATATTGCTATTAAAAATCCATTTATTGAACCATATTTTCTCATAAGTAATCCAGTATTGATTTTGGTAGAATCATAGAAGACATTTTATAGGACATTTGCAAAACATAGTCGTAGTATTGCATCTTTGAAATAGCATCTACTACATCAACTTCTTGTTCTTTTGCAATAACTTCCTGCATTTGAGTTTGTTGATTTTGGAGCATCGACTCAGTATCTATTAACCTGTTAGTAATCGATCCTACTTCCGATAATTTACCGAGCACTTTTTCGTGAAAATTTTTAACCTGAGCAACTAAATCGGAATCGGGCATATCGCCTGATTCTAATTGTTTTTTAATGTCTAATAGTACATTAAAAATATCTCTTTTTTGATT
>CAZULK010000251.1:0-2767 GCA_964621225.1 uncultured Melioribacteraceae bacterium
AAATACATTAATGCACCTATTTCATAAGTGTCATTCAATTCCTGCTCAATAATAGTGAAGTTGTTTTCTTTCAATTTCTGAATTATTTCACTTGGGAATTCGTCCCCTTTAACACGGATAACAACAACAACTCTGTCCTGTCCGAAGGATTCTACTAACGAAACATCATCTCCAACAACGGGCAAAATACCTTTACCTATTTTACCGGTACTTTCGGCAATTAATTGTTCCACCCAATCTCCGTAATTCGCAAGCGATGCGGAAGTGAAGAAAGTTAGCTTATTTACACCTTTATTTGCCAGTTCTCCCATTACCACACCGGCTTTGGTTGCTTCATTATTCACCAAGCTTAAACAACTTTCTTCGCTGGGTTTGCAAATTGCGGCATTGGCTTTTTGTAACATTTGTTTAATATCAATCCCGCTTAAGGCTGCAGGAACTAATCCGAAATAGGATAAAGCTGAAAACCTTCCACCGATATTCGGATCGTTCAAAAATGTTTTCCTGAAATGAAGATCATTAGCCAACTGCTGCAATCCGCTTCCCGGATCTGTGATTGCTACAAAATGATCTCCAACCTTATCGGTGAGGCTCATTAATCTATTGTAAAAATATTTCATCAATGACATGGTTTCTGCTGTTCCACCAGATTTTGTAGAAACAACAAATAAAGTTTTTTTAATATCAATTCCGTTCGACAGATTCTGAACAAAATCGGGATGTGTACTATCGGCAACCAATAGTTTCGGGAAGCCCAACTTATGTCCGAAAACTTTGGAGAATACATCGGGCGACAGACTGCTTCCTCCCATTCCGAGAAGAACAACGAAATCAAAATCATTTCTTACGGAATCGGTAAAATCATTTACTTCTCCGAGTACTCTCTCCATTCTGAGAGATATATCCAACCATCCAAGCCTATTGGTGATTTCATTTGGTGAATCACTCCAGAGCGTAAAATCTTTTTCCCAAATTCGTTTAATTACATTTAAAGATTCCGCTTCGGCAATCTTATTCTCTATTATCTCTTTATGTTTACCAAAATAAAAATTTGTTTGCATACCTAACTCTTAATTAATTTAATTTTTTCATTTAAGCTATCTAAAAGATTATCGAAAGCATCGGCAAATGCTTTTACTCCTTTAATTTGGAGATCATCGGTAACCTCTTTCATCGAAATACCGATTTCATCCAATTGCTGCATCAATTTTTCAGCCTCTTCAATCCCGTTTGATAAAGTTTCCTTAACTTCCCCATGATCCACAAATGCGTCTATTGTAGCAGGAGGAACTGTGTTGACAGTAGGTGATCCAATTAATTCCTGTACATATAAAATATCGGAATAATCGGGATTCTTTGTGGAGGTAGATGCCCATAATAATCTTTGAACTTTTGCACCTTTTGCGGAAAGTTCATTCCATAAATCGCCGCTGAATAATTTTTTGAATTCCTTGTAAGCGATTTTTGAATTTGCAACCGCAGCTTTACCAAGTAAATCGGTTCTGTTCTTTTCAATCAGTTTTTGATCTACCGAAGTATCCACACGACTTACAAAAAAGCTCGCTACTGAGGATACTTTAGATACATCTCCTCCATTTTGATCGAGAACTTTTAAACCATCTATATAAGCCTTTGCAACATCCAAATAATTTTCTATTGAAAAAATCAATGTAACATTTACATTAATTCCATGCGATATTAATTCTTTAATAGCGGGAATTCCGGCTTCGGTTGCCGGGACTTTTATCATAATATTCGGCATTGCAAGTTCTTTGAACAACCGGACTGCTTCTTCGATTGTTTCATTTGTTTTATCGGCAAGTTTCGGATTTACTTCCAACGAAACATAACCGTCCAATCCATTAGTGGATTCGAATACCGGAAGCATCTTTTCTGCTGCCAGTTTTATATCTTTTTTTGCCAATGATTCGTAAATATTAAACACAGGCTGATCCAAATCGATAGACCTTAAGTCCTCATCGTATAAATCACTGCCGGAAATTGCTTTTTCGAAAATTGAAGGATTGGAAGTCACTCCTCTTACACCGTCGGAAATCAAATTATCCAGTGTTCCGTCAAGAATTATGTCACGTTTAATAAAATCGTACCAAATCGATTGACCAAGTTCGGCCAATTGTTGTAATTTCGTCATTATTTCTCCCTTGGAATTTCAGATTGTTATGATGCGAAATTTAAATCATTTTTACGAGAAAATGAATTTGGGAATTTTGCTTTTGTCCCGATTTATGGAATTATTCAATAATTTATTCAAAATTATATCTCCTTCATTTCTTCATCCATTTCGAAAAGAATCAGTTTAAGGAATTCATTATAATGTTTTCTTTACGATTTTTATTATTTTAAATCCAAAAATTCCGGTATAAATGAATAAAACTCTTCTGATACTTGCAGCTGGAAAAGGAAGCAGATTCGGCGGTTTGAAGCAACTTACTCCCGTCGGGCCGAACGATGAAAAAATCATCGATTATTCAATTTTCGATGCTATTAATTCGGGCTACAATAAAATCGTTTTTGTAATTGAGGAAGAGAATAATAAAACATTCCGTAGTGAATTCGACTACATCAATTACTCTGAAGCAAAAGTGTTTTTCGCCTACCAGAAAGATGTTGAAGGACAGAATCCCTTACGCACAAAACCTTGGGGTACCTTGCATGCCCTATTATCCGCTAAACCATTCATTGAAGGGTATTTTACTATCATCAATTCCGATGACTTTTATGGAAGAGAAGCATTTCAAATTGCTTC
>CAZULK010000252.1:0-2760 GCA_964621225.1 uncultured Melioribacteraceae bacterium
TACCCAACCCACGGTTTCAACCGTGGGCTCTGAATCAGAACAGAAAAATTACAAAACGGTTTTAACCGTTTTTAGAGTTTAGAACAAACAGAGCAAGTAAACACAACTTTAGCCGAACGGATAAATGTTCATTCCACCCCATCCCCTCTATCAATTGCAAAAACTAAAGATTACGAAAGCCCCTTCCCCTCCGGGAGGGGAAGGGGAAGGGGGATGGGGTGGTTTTAATAAATAAAAAAGTAAAAAGCTGTGTTGTTATTTCCAGTTGAAATGTCCCTTCAACTTTTCTTTTAACATAACAGTGTGAGGGGATATCCACATGATCCTTCGGAGGATTGGGTGGATTGTATGAATAAATTCAAAAAGAATTTAAATATTAACCATATGCAATTCATTTTATTCCTAAAATACAATGCTAAAATTGCGACAATTTAATAGAAATATCATCATATTTAAAAAATATGAATAATGTGCTTTTGAATTGAAGAACAAAATATGATTAGATGAATTATGAGTTTCGACTGTCCACATATATTTGACGGTAAATGTAAGTTGAACAATCTTAAATGCACACCGGGAAGAGGGAAGTGTGTTCTAAAAGGACGGTATGTTATTCCGGCGAATATTAAAAGGGCGAAAGAAAAAAAGAGTGGGAAAAAGTGATTTAATTCAAAATTTCATAATGATAAAATCGATGTGAATCGTCAGAGATCAAGTATATATTATTTCCGCTTACGGCAATACCTTCAATCTTATCATCGGGAATTACAAACTCGTCCAACACTTCTAAATCTAAATTGCATTTCATAATTTTGTTTGATTCTTCGCTTAGTATCCAAAGAATGTTTTTAGATTCTTGATAAAACAATCCGGAAATATCAGCGGAATTTACAAATTCCCTCGATGAAATTAATTCGCCGGTTAATGTAAATTTGTAAATAGCAACGGGATTTTTTTCATTTGCAATCAATAGAGTTGAATCGCTTGGAAGATATGTAATACCTTCAAAACCGTTATTTATTTCGCTGGATAAATTACTGTTGATCACATTTGTAATTATGCCGGAGTGAGTAATTGTAATTATTTGCATAAGTTTTTCTTCCACAAGAGCAATGCGATTATCCGGAAGAGTTGTAATACCCTCAAAATCATTATCAGATATTTTGAATGAATCGATTAATTCACCGTGAGTATTCAGTTTATACACTTTACCCGTATGGTCGCTTACAGAAAACAAAATTGAATCGGCTGCAAGAGTTAATCCCGAAAGCTCGCGGGCCGGAACGGTTCGTTTTTCGATTAATTTGAATTTCTCTAATGGTTGAGGATTTGTGGAGCAACTAATTGATGTAACAACAATCACGATAGTAATTATAGAGATTCTGAACACAAGTTGGATATAATTCGATAAATATGATTTCACAAATTTTCGGATAGTTTAATTATTATTTTTAATAACGTTATCTGCTGATAAAACTAAATGCAATTTAAAATAAAAAATCCCGCTTCCCAAATGGAAAGCGGGACAAAAAAGGGAGCAGTTTATTTATTTTTTAAGTACCACTCACTCGATTTTTCGAGCAATTCATTTATTCTTTTTACTAAATTATGAGGATCTTCCAAAGCTCCTTCCAAAAGCATTGCCGACTCATACAACTGCTCGGTTACATTTACAATATATTCATCGTTAGAATCTTTCTTAAATATCTCAATCAAGTTTCTAACCAATTTATGATCCGGATTTACTTCCAGAATCTTTTTCTGGGGACCAAGATCTTTATTCACGGCTTTCATTAATCGATGAAGAGAAGCCGACATATGATCATCGGCACTAACCAAACAAGATGCACTTCCGGTAAGACGTTTGGATTCTTTTACATCCTCAACTTTACCCGCTAATATGGATTTCATTTTAGAAAGGAGACTGTAAAAATGCTTTTTGTCGTCTTTCGAAAGTTCTTCAACCTTTTCAGTTTCTTGATCAGTATCTTCCAACTTTTCAAGCTTTTTCAAATCAACCGTATCTACGGAAACGAAGTCGAAGTCTTTATATTTTCTTATTGAATTAACAACCACTTCGTCAACCGGGTCGAACAAGTAAAGTACTTCCAGTCCTTTCTTTTTGAATATTTCAAGGTGGGGATCCAATTCAATTGCATCCCGGCTGCTTCCTACGGCAAAATATATTTCCTTCTGATCTTTTTTCATCCTTTCTTTGTATTCCGCCAAGGAAGTTATTTCTTCTTTATCTTTGCAAGAGGATGAATTGAACCGGAGGAGTTCCATGTATTTATCCATATTGGCAAAATCCATGTAACCGAGTTTGAAAACTCTTCCGTGTTCTTTCCAGAAAGATTTATATTCATCCGGTGCATTTTTAGCTTTATCCATTAAGAAAGAAAGAACGTGATTTGTTACGCTCGAAGCAATTTTCGAGAAAATGGTATTTTCCTGAAGTGTTTCTCTGGATATATTAAGCGGTAAATCTTCCGAATCTACGACACCTTTAACGAAGCTTAAATATTCGGGTAATAAATCTTTGTTTTTGTGTTGAATCAGTACTCTGCGAACGTATAAGTCCAAACCGTAATTTTCTCTGTCCATCCAAAAGAATTCATCACTCTTCTTTGGAATAAACATCAACGCATTGAACTGAATTGGAGCGTCAACAGATTTATGAATAATAAACATCGGTTCATCTTGATCGTAGGTCAAGAATTTGTAGAACTCAACATATTGTTCTTTTTTAATCGAAGTCTT
>CAZULK010000253.1:0-2723 GCA_964621225.1 uncultured Melioribacteraceae bacterium
TTTGAACTTTATCCTTTATACTTTGAACTTTGAACTTTCCACTTTCCACTTTGAACTTGAAAGTTGATAATACCCCTTCTTTACTCTATTTTTGAATCTTAATTTTACTGAATTTGGAGAAAAGTATTGTATATACTGGGTATTTCGGCATACTACCATGATAGCGCTGCATGTTTAATAAAAGACGGTGATATATTAGCTGCCGCTCAAGAAGAAAGATTCACCAGGAAAAAGCACGATCATAATTTCCCGGTAAATGCAGCTAAATATTGCATGGGCTATGCGGGAATCAATCCCGAAGAGATAGATTATGTTGCATTTTACGATAAACCATTTCTAAAATTCGAAAGATTGCTCGAATCTTATCTGCAGTATGCTCCGGTGGGAATAGGATCATTCATAAAGGCAATGCCCTTGTGGATAAAGCAAAAGCTGTGGATGAAAGAGATAATAAAAAAGGAATTGGGATACGAAGGGAAAGTCCTTTTCCCCGAACACCACGAATCTCATGCCGCTTCAGCATTTTTTGCTTCTCCCTTTCAACGTGCCGCAATTATCACCGCCGACGGAGTTGGGGAATGGACTACTTCTTCAATAGGTATGGGTAACGATAATAAAATTGAAATTATCGCTGATATAAAATTCCCTCATTCTCTCGGATTGCTTTATTCGGCATTTACGTATTATACCGGTTTCAAAGTGAATTCCGGGGAATATAAAGTGATGGGCTTAGCTCCTTACGGAGAACCTAAATATGTTGATTTGATTTTAAACGAACTTATAGATTTGAAAGAAGACGGTTCTTTCAAATTGAATATGAAATATTTTAATTATGTTGCCGGATTAACAATGACGAACAAAAAGTTCGACGAACTTTTTGGGGGACCACCACGGAAACCGGAGAGTGAATTAACTCAGAGGGAGATGGATTTAGCCCGTTCTGTTCAGGACGTTACAGAAGAGATTATGCTAAGAATGGCAAGGCACGTTAAAAATGTTACAGATGCCGAATATCTTTGCCTTGCCGGTGGCGTAGCTTTGAATTGTGTGGCAAACGGTAAAATATTGAGGGAAAATATATTCAAAGATATTTGGATTCAACCTGCGGCTGGTGATGCCGGAGGAGCCTTGGGAGCCGCTTTATTCACTTGGTATCAATATTTAAACAATGAAAGAGAAGCGGATAATAGTAACGATTCGCAAAAAGGTTCTTATTTGGGCCCGGAATTTTCCGCTGAAGAAATAAAATCATTCTTGGATAAAAATGAGATTGAGTACAAAAAGTATTCTGATGATAAACTAATAGACGTGGTTTCCGATTTATTGGCGGAAGAAAATGTCATAGGCTGGTTCCAAGGGCGAATGGAATTCGGTCCGCGTGCGCTGGGCAACCGGTCGATTATAGGGGATGCGCGTTCACCCAAAATGCAATCGAAAATGAATTTGAAAATAAAATACCGTGAGAGTTTCAGACCATTTGCTCCTTCGGTGCTGGAAGAAAAGGTGTCGGATTACTTTGAGATTGACCGCCCAAGTCCTTATATGCTGCTGGTAGCCGATGTTCAAAGGGCACGACAGATAAAGATGAAAGAGGAACAGAATAAATTATTCGGAATTGAAAAATTAAACGTTCCCCGTTCCGATATTCCCGCGGTTACTCACGTGGATTATTCGGCACGAATTCAAACCGTGAATTCGAGAACAAATCCAAAATATCATAAATTGATAAGTGAATTCGATAGAAAACACGGTTGTGCGGTAATTGTAAATACTTCTTTCAACGTCAGGGGAGAACCTATTGTCTGCACACCGGAAGATGCTTACAAATGTTTTATGAGAACCGAAATGGATTATCTTGTTTTAGGAAACTTCCTTTTGGATAAAAAAGACCAGCGTCCATTGGAAGAAGATATTAATTGGAGAGAAAAATTCGAGTTGGATTGATGATAATTTGGGATGAATTAAAAAGTATAAATAGTTCGGAAAAAGAACTTAAAAAATTTGGAATTACAATGGCGGTAGTACTTGCGCTCATCGCGTTATTACTACTCTATAATAATAGTGTTATTTACTTATATTTCTTTGCCGCGGCAGCATTTTTCGGTGCTTTCGGCTTGGCGATTCCCAATTTATTACTGCCGTTTCATAAATTGTGGATGGGGTTGGCGGTTACTCTTGGATTTATAATGACTAGGGTAATTCTGTCGATTCTATTTTTTCTGGTATTTACTCCAATGAGTTTAATAGCTAAATTAGTCGGAAAAAGTTTTCTCGATATAAAAATGGATAAATCCGAAAATTCTTATTGGCATTACAGGGAAAAGAAAGAGTATATTCCGGAGAACACTGAAAAGCAATTTTAATTATTTGAAGATGAGGAACGTATGAGTAAACTTTCAATTTTATCTGAACTGTGGGCTTTCTTAAAGGAAAGAAAAAAATGGTGGCTTATGCCTATTATTATTTTCTTGGTTCTTTTAGGAGGTTTGATAATCTTAACTCAAGGATCAGCCTTGGCGCCATTTATTTATGCACTTTTCTAATCGGCGAAAATTTTTTCACCAATTTCCCCAACAACAATTGTCGATTTTATTAAAATATTAATATTATTATTTTTTACTTTATTGTCTTAATTTTCGACAAATAAAATGGTAAAGTAATGGGACTAAGACTAAAAATATTATCCGGATTTTTAATATTGGTAATGATGCTGGCAATTGCCG
>CAZULK010000254.1:0-2591 GCA_964621225.1 uncultured Melioribacteraceae bacterium
ATTTTTTTAATTCCTCAACATTCGAAAAACCGAATAATTTTGCTGCAGCTAAGTTCGCTTCTATTATTTTTCCGTCTAAGCCGGTTATATATAAAGCAGCCAAATTAAGATCGAATAGGTCTTGGAATTTTTTCTTTTCCCTCTCCAATTCTTCCTTTATTCTATAATACTCGGTTACGTCGCGGAAAATCCCTTCTATTCCCACAGGTTTACCGTTTTCATAAATTAACTTGTTATTGAAAGAGAGAATTTTTATATCTCCGTTTTTATCTTTGAACTTGGTCTCGTAATTTTTTAACTCTCCTTGCTTCATTATTAATTCAATGAATTTTTCCCTCCCTTCGGGATCGGCATAAAGGACGGCAGCATTTTTTCCTACTAGTTCTTTCACTTTATAACCTGAAATTTTTTCTACCGAAGGGCTGACTAGCTCAATCTTTCCGTCAATGGATGTTCTGTAATAAACATCAACCAAATTTTCAAAAATATATCTATATTTTTTTTCTCTCTCTTTCAATTTCTGCTCGGAATTCCATCTGTCAGTAGCATTTCTATTGGTTACCCTTACACCGATGAATTTACCGTTTTCCTGAACAGGTGAACATGTATGCCGAATAATTCTATAATCGCCATTCTTTTTATAAATCTTGAATTGAATCGGTTTTTGTTGTTCGCCTGTTAATTCCCCCTCGTAATGCTTCTTAACAGCTTCTAAATCTTCCTCGGCAACAATATCTAATAGGAGTTTTGGATTCTTAATAAATTCTTCGGCAGAATACTGAGTTTGGAAAATACAAGACGGGGAGGAATACTCAATTCTGCCACCGGTATCAATAAAATATTCCCAATCGTATGAATAGTTTAATAAATTTTTAAATCTTTGTTCGGATTTCTGTAATTTCTTGATACTGAGAGAGGAGTTCTTTTTGTGATGAACTACAACTTCACCCGCAGCAATTAGTGCCAATAGCCTCATAGTCATATTAAGTAATGAGTTGTAGTTCAATCCTTGGTTTATGTATGCCGTGGAAACGTCTGTTAGGAGAAAGATGATCAATGAAACAATATATTCTCTTTTTTCGAAGTAGAATAATGATAAAATAACCGGCCCCATTAAAAGCATCACGAAGTGCCAATCCCATCCAAGATTTTGCACTAGAATTGCAAGTAAGAAGGCAAATAAAATGTTGCCTCCAAAAAATATTGTTCTCCGGTTACCTAAAGCCATTTGAATAAAATAATAAATTTATAAACAGTCGATAATTTTCAGCCCCCGCGGCAAATGGCAACATTTCCGCATTCAACATCCTTGTTACAGGCTAAGGATCCTTCCAATCTTTCAATAACAATTACCGTACAAATAAAAAATTACCGACTGCTTTAAATTATCGAATATTTTTCCCCTAAACAAGGGATGAATAATAATATATTATTCACTATAATCGTCATTAGGATCAGTATAATCCAGTTTTCCGTTTGAATATTCGATTGCACCTTTTTCTGCGACGCTTTCTTCCGTAAAGAGCACTTTTATTCCCCTATCGTTAAGCGAAGATATCATTCCCCAGCCTGCACTTTTGCACAGCAATGCTTCGGCTCCTTCCAGAGCCCCGGTAAGTAATTCATGCCGGTGATGACCATGGTGGTGCATGTGGTGGTGTCCTTCATGCGAATGATGGGAATGATGTTCGTCATGTTTTAATGGATTCTCAATTTCTTTTTTTGAAAGGATTTGACCGTTTTCAATATCAAAGATTATGAATCCTTTACACCTGCCGACGTGACCTACTATATTCTTGTAATTTCCGGTTGCAACTGCTACTTTCATAACTTCCTCCTAATCGTTTATTTTTAGCGCATTACCGTTCAAGAGGGCCGAGGCAATTTTAAGCCTGGCACTCTTTACTATTCTGCCGAAGGTTTGGCGCGAAATCCCCATTTTAATCGCTGCCTCCTCTTGCGCTAATCCGTCATAGTCGGCTAACTTTATTGCCTCGAGTTCATCCTTTTCCAGCTCCACTTCCTTCAGTTCGCGGAGTGGTATGCCTCGGGGCTTAAAATAATTAGCTTCCGGATTACAATTGCATTTCCTATGTTTTTTTGGTCTTGCCATATTTCTCTATTTTGAGCATATGCCCATAACTAAAATAAAAAAATTCTTTGGTAAATCAAAGTTTTTTATTCAATAAATCATAGACTGAATCAATTTCGAAATCGGGTTTGAATTCATATTCGGTAAAATTGTTTTTTACTCCCGATTTCACCAAACAAGTTTTCACTCCCATTATTTTTCCCATTGTAATATCAGTCTGCATCCTGTCCCCTACCAACAAATAGTTGTTTCGGGGGAATTTCATTCTGCTCAGAATTTTGTCGATCATAAATTGTGACGGTTTGCCGAAATGCTGTTCCAATTTTCTTCCGGTTCTCTTTTCCAAAGCAGGAATTACAGTTCCTGCATCTGTAATTTCTCCGTTATCAACCGGACAGGTATCGTCTATGTTGGCTGCGAAAAATTTAGCTCCCCTTTCAAGAGCCTTTGCGGCTATTTCAATTTTTTGAAAGTTTAATGTTCTGTCCAATGTTACAAT
>CAZULK010000255.1:0-2533 GCA_964621225.1 uncultured Melioribacteraceae bacterium
AAACAACAACTGAAAAAACTTATTTAAAGCGTTTCCCCATTATTCCAAATCTTATCTTTCGCTTGTCTTTTCCATTATTCCATCATTCCAACACCTGTCCGCCTCTGGCGGATTCCAGCACTAGTCCGCCTTTGGCGGATTCCAAAACTTGGATTATGAGTTTTAATTTTTCTTCTTTATTTTAAACAAATTTATCGAGAGGTTTATGATGGAAGACTTTATTCAATCCATTCCGAAAGCAGAACTTCATTTGCATATCGAAGGCACTTTCGAACCGGAACTGATGTTTGAAATTTCAAGAAGGAATAATGTTCCGCTTAAATTCGATTCGGTAGATGAATTGAAAAAGGCATACAACTTCGGCAATTTGCAGGACTTTCTAGACATCTATTACGCGGGAGCCAATGCATTAAAAACAAAAGAAGATTTCTTCGATTTGACGTGGGCTTATCTCTCGAAAGCCCATTCACAAAATATTGTCCATGCTGAAATTATGTTCGACCCGCAAACACACACGGATAGAGGTATAAAGTTTTCTACCGTTATCGAAGGAATTAAAGAAGCATGCTCAAAAGCAGAAAAAGAATTCGGAATGACTACCGTTTTGATCATGAGCTATCTCCGCCACTTGAGCGAGGAATCCGCGTTACAAACTTTAAAAGCATCTTTGGATTACAGAGATTGGATTACTTTTGTCGGACTCGATTCCTCGGAAGTCGGAAATCCTCCTTCAAAGTTTAAAAAAGTTTTTGAAGAATCTGCAAAAGCAGGTTATAAATTAACTGCTCATGCGGGTGAGGAAGGTCCACCCGATTACGTTTGGGAAGCATTGGATTTGTTGAAAGTTGAAAGAATTGATCACGGCAACCGTGCGCTGGAAGATGAAAGTCTGGTTGAAAGGCTTGCAGAAAAAAAGATGGCACTAACGGTTTGCCCTTTGTCAAATTTGAAACTTTGTGTTGTAGATAAAATAGAGAATCACCCGATTAGAAAAATGCTGAACCATAATCTACAAGCAACCGTCAATTCGGATGATCCGGCATATTTCGGAGGATATATTAACGAGAATTATTCGGCTATTGTGAAGGGATTAGATCTAAGCAAGGAAGAAATAATTACATTGGCTAAAAATTCATTTAATGCTTCTGTGATGAATGAGGAAAGAAAAAACTATTACATAAATAAACTCGATTCTTTTCTTGAATAGCATACGGAGATATTATGATTGCAGAAAAAAACTTAACGGCGCTGCGCGTCGACGAATTCATTCAAATATTAAAAGAAAACAATATTAAAAGATTTTATTTTGTTTACGATGACAATAATCAAAAAGTAATTGCATCCCATTCTGTTCTCAATTCGATTGCAGAGGAAATGACAAACGACAAAAGGGATTTCGACAGACATGAAGGATTGTTTTTCGAGTTGTATGAAAAATACGATGTTTTACTTGGCGCCTTTGTTCACAGAACCAACAGAGGTCAAGCTGCGGGCGGAGTAAGGTTTTGGGAATATGATTCCATCGGAGAATATTTTCACGACGGAATGAGACTTGCAAAAGGGATGACACACAAAAACGCATTAGCCGGCTTATGGTGGGGCGGCGGAAAAGGTGTGATTGCTAACAACGATAAGATTGATAAATACGACAAGAATATTAGAAAAGATATTTATTCCCGCTTCGGAATGTTTATCACTTCTTTGAAAGGGTGTTACGTAACCGCAGAGGATGTTGGAACGACAGTAGAGGATATGGCAAATGTATTTGCATTTACAAGATTCACAACTTGCATTCCGGAAGAATTGGGCGGAAGCGGAAATCCTTCAATTCCAACGGCAAGAGGAGTTGCCGAAGGAATTTTAGCTGCATTAAAATTTAAGACCGGAACAGGACTGGAAAACAAAACAATTGCCGTACAAGGTTTGGGTAATGTTGCACGACCATTAATTAATAACTTGTTCGAAATGGGCGCGCAAAAAGTTATTGCCTGTGATATCAATCCGGTGAATCTTGAAAAAGCCCAAAATGAATTTGCCGGCTTCAACTTCGAAGCACGACTGGTAGACAAACATGATCAATCAATTTTATTTGAGCAATGCGATGTGGTTTCACCTTGCGCAACCGGTGCTATTTTGAATCCCGATACAATACCGAATATTAAAGCGGGAATAGTTTGCGGTGCGGCAAACAACCAATTGGCAGACCAATACAGGGACGATAAATTATTGCACGAAAGGGGAATTCTTTACGTTCCCGATTTTTTAACCAACAGAATGGGAATAGTAAATTGTGCAAACGAACAATACGGATATATCGATAACGATCCGGCAATACTAATGCACTTTGACAACAACTACGATAATTCTATCAGCAACATTGCGCGCAAAGTATTTGAGGAGGGAAAGAAAAGAAATGAACCTACCGGTAAAATTGCCCTCGAACTTGCCGAAAAATTATCCATGGAAAATCATCCTATTTGGGGACACAGAAGTAAACTGATTATTGATTCCATTGTGAATAGTGATTGGGTGA
>CAZULK010000256.1:0-2531 GCA_964621225.1 uncultured Melioribacteraceae bacterium
TACTTGAACGGAAGGCGGGTATTATTGAGGGGAACTCACAGACACGAAGATTTTGCCGGTGAGGCTAATGCCCTTTCGAATGAGAGGCATTGGCAAGATATGAAAGAAATTAAAGAAATGGGCGCAAACTTTGTACGGCTAGCTCATTATCCTCAAGACCCGGAAATATATAAAGCTTGTGACTCATTAGGCTTATTGGTTTGGGATGAATTACCTTGGTGCCGTGGTGGCGTTGGAGGAGAAGAATGGAAGGAAAATGCAAAACGTTTGTTCCGTGAACAAATCAATCAAAACTATAATCACCCTTCCATAATCCTTTGGTCGATAGGCAACGAAATGTATTGGTTGCCTGATTTTCCAGGAGGAGGGAATATTGATTCATTAAGAAAATTCGCAACAGAGTTGAATGATATTGCACATGAATTGGATCCCTACCGCCTTACCACATGCAGAAAGTTTTATGACGGTAATGATATCACCGATGTATTCTCTCCTTCTATTTGGGCCGGTTGGTATTCCGGTGTTTATAAATCTTACGAAAAAGCAATAAAGACAGCAATAAAGAAATACGATCGATTCTTTCATGCCGAATATGGTGGGGCCAGCCACATGGGAAGACATGTGGAATATCCCATTACCGGAGACGGTATGTTAAACCCGGATAAATGGGCGGAATCGGTAAATCAGACAAAGGTAAAGAATATTGCTAAAATTGGCGATTGGAGCGAAAATTATATTGTAGATTTATTCGACTGGCATCTTACCGTATCGGAAAGTATTCCCGGATTTACGGGTAATGCACAGTGGGCTGTAAGGGATTTCGGAACACCTCTCCGCCCCGAAAATGCGATCCCGTATATCAATCAAAAAGGATTATTCGATAGGGAAGGGAATCCGAAAGATGCTTATTATGTATTCAAAGCACATTGGACAGATAATCCTAAATTTGTTTATATCGAATCGCATACTTGGAAAGAAAGAGAAGGTAAAGCCGATGCATTGCATCAAGTTGATGTCTATAGTAATTGTTCTTCTGTAGAGTTGTTTTTGAATGGTGCTTCGTTAGGCGAAAAGTCAAGAAAGAAAGACACCTTCCCAGCTATGGGGCTTAATTGGCAAGTGAAATTCGAACCGGGTATAAATACCCTTAAAGCAGTTGGAGATGGAAATATAGTTGACACACTGAGTATAAATTATTTTACGGAACCCTCCGGCAAGCCGGACCACATTGAGTTCTCGAAAAAATTATTAAACAACGGTAATTATCTTATTACTGCCAGAGTGGTTGATAAAAATAATAGAACCAGCTTGAATTTTAACAGGAGAGTATATTTTTCATTAAATGGTAAGGGAAAATTAATCGAGAATTACGGTACTTACTCAAAAAGTTCAATTATTGAATTTGCCAACGGAAAAGCTTCAATAGAATACAAATACGTTCCTTTTGAATCGGGAATAATTGAAGCCAGAACACAAGACTTAAAAGGAAATTATTATATTATAAAAAATTGACAACATGAGAAGATCATTAATTTTAATATTGGCCATAGCCTGCAATATAACTATCACTGCAAAAAGCAATGAAGGGATAATTACATCCGGTAAGTTGGAATCCTTTAAAGAAAAGTTGAATGTCATCAGTAGTGATAGCTTTACCAAATTAAAAGATTTGGCAAATTATTATCTGAATGTAACACCCGAGCCGATTACGAAGTATCCATCTCCAATCGAGACCGGAAGCAACCATGATTACTATAGCGACAGCCCGTACTGGTGGCCGGTTCCCGAAAATCCTTCGGCGCCGTATATACGAAAAGACGGTGAAAGAAATCCTGACAGGTTTATGGCTCACAAAAATTTATTGAAAGTCAATTACCAGGCAGTGACTTCACTTGCCTTTTGTGCTTATCTGTTTGATAAGAAAGACTATGCGGAAAAAGCCAAGGAATTTTTATACACGTGGATGGTTGATCCGGATACACGGATGGCTCCGAATTTGAAATTTGCCCAAATGATTCGTAACAAAAATGTTGTTAGGGGTGTCGGAATAATAGACACTCATCGCTTCCCGGGTTTGTTGGAGGCATTGAAGGTATTAAAGAAAACCGGGTTCGTTGAAGCGGAATTTTTCAAAGCAGTAGACAACTGGATTTTGGAATACTACAATTGGTTAAAATTCAGTAAATGGGGAGTGGACGAAAAAGAGCGGGGAAACAACCATTCGAGTTGGTATGCTGCTCAGTTGATTTCGATTGCTTCCTATTTGGGGAACAATGATGATTTACATGAGTTAGCGGATTATGTGAAACACTTTCTAATTGATAATCAATTTATGGAAGATTGCTCACAACCCAAAGAAGAACTTAGAACAAAATCATTATCCTATTCAGTATTCAATTTGAATGCATTATCGGTTTCCGCTTCTGTATTGAAGAATAATGGAATTGATATTTGGAATTATCAAAACAAAAATGGCTGTTCTTTAATAAAAGCAGCTGAAAGAATTAATAAATATGTCGTTGCTCCGGAAA